>JAJZNM010000122.1 GCA_021852325.1 Pseudomonadota bacterium | reverse complement strand
TTCGATCGTGGATTCCTGGCGCATCTTGAGCGCCCGGTACTGGGCGAGGAGATCGGCGGCTTCAGACAGGCGGTCATGCTTGACGAGGAGCGCAATCAGGTTGTGTTCCTCCAAACGCAAGGAATCACCGAGGGCGAGGGCCAGGATCTCGACCCGCTCGCGGTGATCGACCCGGGGATGGCACAGAATCCGGGCCAGCCCGGGATCCGCGAGGATCCGGGCCAGGCGGGCCAAAAACTGCTCCCATGGTTCCAGGCGCTTCTCGGATTGGGCGATCTCAAAGACCGCCTGGGCATATGGCCGGGCCAGGGTACGACTCATTGGAGCCGCTCGGCCACGGACTTGAGCAGTGCAGCATGACGGGCGGGATCGATTTCCTGGGCGATGACCTGGCGGGCGGCCTCGAGTGCGAGGAGAGCCACATCCTTTTGCAGTGCGAGCCGGGCCTGTTCCCAGGCACGCTCCAGCTCTTCACGGCCGTGTTGCAGCTCGCGCGCGGCCTGTTCCGTAGCCGTCTTCTCGGCGCGTTCGATGAGTTCAGCGGATCTCTGACCCGCTGCCTCGAGAATGGTCCGGGCCTCGCTCCGGGCCTCGTGCAGGATCGCCACGGCACGTTCCCTGGCCAGTTCGAGATCACGCACACCGCGTTCGGCCGCCGCGA
This sequence comes from Pseudomonadota bacterium, assembly GCA_021852325.1. GTDB lineage: Bacteria > Pseudomonadota > Gammaproteobacteria > JAKAQQ01 > JAKAQQ01 > JAJZNM01. Next base: position 6,926 of record JAJZNM010000122.1, on the reverse strand, counting down.
GACCATCCGCAATCTTTTTCGCCCGCTCGTCCATCATGCGCATCAACGGAGGCCAGAAAAAGCGCATGGTGATCCAGACGAACAGGGCGAACGCGATGATTTCCGCAACAAACGTGAGATCGAGATTCATGGTCTATCTCCGCACCAACCCGTGAGCAGGGATCGGCTGCATGACACCCCTGTCAGTGCCCGTGATGCGCCAGTGTCAGAAAATGGGACACGAGCGGATTGGCAAACAAGAGGAGCAGGCCGAACACGACCGAGATCATGGCGACCGCATCGAGCAGCCCCGCCATGATAAACATGCGGATCGTGAGCATCGGTGCGAGTTCGGGTTGCCGGGCCACGCCCTCGAGGAAACGTCCCCCGAGGATCCCGAACCCGATGCCGGTTCCGAGGGCTGCAAGCCCGAACATGAGACCGGCCCCCACTGCGGATAAACCCTGGATCAGTGCGACTTGAGCAAGCATATTCACGTAACGGATCCTCCAAGTAAAAACAGATGGATGTCTCGCTCAGTGGGTTTCATGGGCCATGCTGAGGTAGACGATGGTGAGCATCATGAAGATGAATGCCTGGAGCGTGATGATGAGCAGATGGAAGAGGGTCCAGCCAAGCCCCGGGATCCAGGCGAACCACCAGGGCAGAAGCGCCGCGATCAGCACGAAGATCATCTCGCCCGCAAACATGTTGCCAAACAGTCGCAGGGAGAGGGAGAGCGGCTTGGCGAGATCCTCGATCAGGCGGAACATGAGATTGATGGGCGCGGCATACCAGCCGAACGGGCGGCTCAGGACTTCACGTCCGAAGCCTTTGAATCCCTTCACCCGGAAGTTGTAGAACATCATGAGCAGAAAGACACTGACCGAAAGCGCAAAGGTGAGGTTGAGGTCGTTGGTCGGCACCGCTTTGAAATGAGGTGCTCCAAACAGGTGGGCCAGCCGGGGCAGGAGATCGACGGGCAGCATGTCCATGAAATTCATGAGCCAGATCCAGGCAAAGAGCGTCAGCGCAAGCGGCGCAATCAGGCGGTTGCGGCCATGGGAACTCTCGCGAACCTGCTGGTCGACAAAAGCCACCAGGATCTCGAAGAAGTTCTGCAAGCGCCCCGGGACTCCGCTCGTCGCACGCCGTGCGGCCCAGATGCCCATGCCGCAAAACAGGGAACCCAGTACGACCGAGACAATAACTGTATCAAGATGGATCGAGAGGAGCCCTTTCCCGACCTGCCAATATTGCATATGCTCCTGGATGTATTGCATCGGGGTCATGTGCGCTCACTCCCGCGTGACGCCCATCCGATCGCGCGGGCCATCCAGGCGAGTCCCACACCGTGGAGTACCGTGGCCACGAAAAATCCGGCAGCCAGCGCCACCGCACTGGCCTGTCCGATCCTGAGCGCACCCCATGCCATTACCACCATTGCCACCCACTTCACAGCTTCCCCGAACATCCAGCGCCCGATATGGGCCGGACCCGGCAAACCCCTGAGGAATACCCCCCCGAGCAAGACATTACCCAACACCTGAATCCAGCCCCCTGCCGTAAATGACAGGGCATCCCGGATCCCCCATCCGGCCAAAACGCCAAGACCCGTCACGAGGAGAAGCGCCAGCTCGGCGATGAGAAGCTCGGCGAACCGTCTTCGACCGGCCTGCCAGGACTGCATGCTCCCCCCGCTCTGCGCCACCTTGCCGGGCCATTCAGGGTCCCGGACGGGCCTCGTTTCAGCCCGTGTATTGTAAGGGTTCGGGTGCTATCGGTTCAAGCCCGGTCCCGATATCCCAGCCTCGCGAGCAGGGCTTCGAAGTCGTCGAGGTCGGCATAATGGATGACGAGCCGCCCGCGCGCCTGGCCACGGCGCGGAGGGATGATCTCCACGGCATGGCCCAAAATCTCGCCGAGTTCTCGTTCCAGGCGGGCCTGGTCTGGGTGACGCCCCCGGGCGGGCTGCTCCCGGCGCGGAGATCCCCTGCCCTTGAGGCCACTGAGGTAGCGTTCCGCTTCCCGGACCGAGAGGCCGCGCTCGCAGATCACACGCGCCGCCTGGGCCTGGAGCGCCCCGGAAACCGCAAGGAGGGCTCGGGCGTGTCCCATTTCGAGCTTCCCCTGGCGCAGAAGCTCCCGTGCCTCGGGCCCGAGGTCCAGCAAGCGCAGGAGATTGGAAACCATTGCCCGTGATCGCCCCACCTGATCCGCCACCGCCTCGTGGGTCATCTGGAACTCGTCGATGAGCTGTCTCAGTGCGTGGGCCTCTTCCAGCGGACCGAGGTCGGCGCGTTGCAGATTTTCGATGAGCGCCACCTTGAGCGCGGTTGCATCATCGAGAACCCGGATCACGGCAGGGATTTCGAGGAGTCCAGCTTTTTGGGCCGCACGCCACCGGCGCTCACCCGCCACGATCTCGAAGCGCTGGGAATCCCCAAGCCTTCTCACGATCACAGGCTGCAAGACCCCCTGGCTCCGGATCGACTGGGCGAGCTCCTCCAAAGCCTCCTGGCCCATCTCCCGGCGCGGCTGGTAGCGCCCGGGCGTGAGTTGCTCGATCGGGAGGTGGGCCAGGGTCTCATCCACCTGCTCGCGCTCCCCGTCATCGTGTCCAAGGATCGCCGACAGCGGGCGGTTGAGGGCGCGGCGTTTGGGAGGCATGGACGCTATCCTGATCGCTCCGGGGAAGCCATTCTATCAGCCGTCTGGGGCGCTTGGGCCGCTACGGGACCCGCGAGGCGCTCGAGCCGTTCGTCGGCGAGCGCCAGGTAGGCGAGCGCCCCCCGGGACTGGACGTCGTAACCCAACACGGGCACTCCGTGACTCGGCGCCTCTGCAAGCCGGACATTCCTCGGGATGACGGTTCGGTAGACCTGTTCTCCGAAATGCATGATGAGCTCCGAGGAAACCTCATTGTTGAGACTGCTCCGGGCATCGAACATGGTCCGGAGCAGGCCATCGATCCGGAGGGCGGGATTGAGGGCGCGCTGGATTTCCTGGATCGTTCCGAGCAGCGAGGAGAGGCCTTCCAGCGCATAGTATTCGCACTGGACCGGAATCATGACCGCGTCGGCGGCGACGAGCGCGTTCACGGTGAGCACGTTGAGGGAGGGGGGACAGTCGATCAGGATGTCGTCGAAACTCGCCCGCACCGGGACGAGCAGTTCCCTGAGGCGGTTTTCGGCGCGCCCGCTCCGGGTGAGCGCAACTTCGGCTGCGGTCAGGTCACGGGTGGCCGGGAGGATCTGGAACGCGGCCGACGGGGCGGCAATGGGAACCACCGCCTCGATGACCGGCATCCGTCCCGACAGGACGTCATAGATGCTTTTCTGGAGACGCCGCTTGTCGAGGCCGACCCCGGTCGTGGCATTGCCTTGCGGGTCGAGGTCGATCAAAAGCACACGTCGGCCATTCGAAGCGAGCGCAGCCGTGAGATTGATGGCGGTTGTGGTCTTCCCAACACCTCCCTTCTGATTGGCGATGGCTAGCACCTGCGTCATGGCACGGATTCCAGAAGCCCTAAGGGGTGATCGGACAGGGCTCACTCTAACGCAGAACCGGCCCCGATGCGAAGCCGACTGCCAGACGGCCGATCGTCCCGTGCCGGATGATGTCCGGGGCGGAAACCGCTCAAGGGGCCGGCTTTGCAGGATCCGTCTGGCGCAGGTCGATCACATGGCGCTCGGCGTGGATGCCCTCGATCCGGACCTGCCAGAGTCGCTCCACACGATAGCCCTCCGGGAGGGATTCCAGTTCCTCGTGAGGGATCCGCCCTTTCATCGCGAGCCACTGTGCCCCAGGGGTGGCCAGGGGTGCCGACACCTCCAGGAAATACGCGATCGATCCGAGTGCACGGGAAACCAGGGTCATCTGTGACCCAAGCGAGATCGACAAATCTTCCCCGGCGCGTGCCTGCACGATGTCAAGATGCGTGAGTCCGAGCGCGCGTTTCACCCGCTCGAGGAACCGTGTTTTCTTCCCGTTCGCATCGATGAGCACGAAACGCCGATCCGGGCAGGCAATGGCCAGGACGATCCCTGGGAAACCGGCACCGGAGCCGATATCCGCCACCGGGGACCCTTCGAGGAGCCCTGCGATCGCAAGGCTGTCCAGGATGTGATGTGTCCAGATCGTCCGCGCGGCACCGGGACCGATCAGGTTATAGGCGCGGTTCCATTCCAGGAGGAGTGCTGCGTAGGCCTCGAGCGCGGGCCGGATACCCGGTGGAACCGCGCGGTCCGAAAACTCGATGACCGACGGGACCTCTGCCGGATTCATGGCCGATGTGGTTCCTGCGCCACCGTCTCCGGAACTCGGCTCAGGCTGGCGCGGGCTTGCGGCCGAGACGCTCTTCCACCTTGAGGACCTGGATCGTGGTGGCGAGGATCGTATCGGGGTTGAGACTCATCGAGTGGATCCCGAGTTCGACCAGAAACTCAGCCATTTCCGGGAAGTCCGAGGGTGCCTGTCCACAAAAGCCGGAGTGGATCCCGTGACGGCGGCAACCTGCGACGGCCTGCCGGATCATTTCTTTTACCCCGGGATCCCGTTCGTCGAAATCAAACGCCACCGTTTCCGAATCCCGGTCGACACCGAGGGTGAGTTGGGTGAGATCGTTGCCTCCGATTGAAAACCCGTCAAAACGCTGGGCAAACTGATCGATCAGGATCACGTTGTTCGGGATCTCGCACATGGCAAAGATCGCCAGCCCTGCCTTCCCGCGTTCGAGTCCGAGTTCCGCCATGCGCCTGAGCACCTGGTCCGCCTCCACAACCCGGCGCACAAATGGGATCATGGGGATTACGTTCCCGAGTCCCATCTCTTCCCTGACCCGCCGGATCGCCGCGCACTCAAGGGCGAATCCTTCCCGGTATGCCGGGTGGTCATAGCGCGAGGCTCCGCGAAAGCCGAGCATGGGATTCGCTTCCTCAGGCTCGAACGCGCGGCCACCCAGTAGCGAGGCGTACTCGTTCGACTTGAAATCCGACATGCGGACCACGACGGGCTTCGGATGGAATGCCGCGGCGATGGTTCCAATGCCTTCAGACAGCCGCTCGATGAAAAAATCGGCTGGTTTCCCGTAGCCCTGGACCAGCTCAGCAATCGCCTGCCGTTCGCGCTCGTCCGCGATCCTTTCGGGATGGAGGAGCGCCATGGGGTGGATCTTGATGGCGCTCGAGATGATGAACTCCATGCGCGCGAGTCCCACCCCATCATTCGGCAGCTGGCTGAACTGGAAGGCCAGCGCGGGATTGCCGAGGTTGAGCAGGATCTGCGTGGCCGGTCGCGGCAGGGTCCTCAAGTCCGTACGCTCGAGCGTGAACGGCAGCGCACCTCCATAGACCTTGCCGGTGTCTCCCTCGGCGCAGGACACCGTAACCGTCTGGCCCGCTTTGAGGATCCCGGTCGCCTGTCCGGTCCCCACGACCGCCGGAATGCCGAGTTCGCGGGCAATGATCGCGGCATGGCAGGTACGCCCTCCGCGGTCGGTCACGATCGCCGCGGCCTGCTTCATGATCGGTTCCCAGTCCGGGCTGGTTGTCTCCGCCACAAGCACCTCTCCGGGAACAAAGCGCCCCAGTTGGGAAGCCTCCTCGATCACCCGGGCCTTCCCGCTCGCGACCTTCGAGCCCACCGCACGACCCGTCACGAGCGGTGTGCCCGGGTGTTCAAGATGGTATTGCTCGATCACCTGTCCTGTTTTCCGGGAAACCACCGTTTCCGGACGGGCCTGAACCATGTAGAGCTTCCCGTCGATGCCATCTTTCGCCCATTCCATGTCCATGGGACGGTCCTGCCCCGCCTCCTGGCTGTAGTGCGCCTCGATGGCGAGTGCATAGTCCGCAAGCGTGAGCACATCCTCGTCGGTGAGACAGAATCGCGCCTGTTCACGGGCCGTCGTGGCGACCGTTGCGGTGCCACCGGCTGCCGCATCGGCTTCGGCATAGACCATCTTCTGCGCCTTGCCGCCGAGGCGCCGGCTCAAAACCGTACGGTGCCCGGCCTGAAAAGCCGGCTTGAACACGTAGAACTCGTCGGGATCCACGAGGCCCTGGACGAGAGGCTCGCCCAACCCCCAAGTCCCTGTGATGAACACCACGTCACGGAATCCGGATTCGGTATCCAGTGAAAACATGACCCCACTCGATGCAAGATCTGAGCGGACCATTTTCATGACGCCGATCGACAAGCCGGTTTTGAGGTGGTCGAACCCGTGTTCGGCGCGATAATGGATGGCGCGGTCCGTAAAGAGGCTGGCAAAGCAGCGCCGACAGGAGTCGATGAGGGCCTCCTCGCCTCGCACATTGAGGTAGCTGTCCTGTTGGCCGGCAAAACTGGCTTCCGGCAAATCCTCGGCCGTGGCCGAGGATCGCACCGCAAGCGTCAGGGACGGGCCGTATTCCGCGCGGAGCTTGGCGTACGCCGCGAGGATCTCGCTCCGAAGATCTTCGGGGATCCCCGCCTCGTAGACGATCTGCCGGGCCCGGCGGGCACCTTCCGCAAGGCTCGTGGCCTCATCCGGACGCAGTCCGAAAAACACCCTCCGGAGCGCATTCCAGGCCTTTGCCTCGTCCAGGACGTGCCGATAGGCAGAAGCCGTGATCGCAAAACCATTCGGAATCCGGACCCCCGCGGGCGCCAGAGTCTGGACCATCTCGCCGAGTGAAGCGTTCTTGCCGCCCACAGCCGGGAGATCAGCCATCCGGATTTCGCTGAAGAAGCGGATATAGTTCGTGCCCATGACCCCTCCGCTGCCAACCTTCCCAGCCGCTGCGTCCCGACACGCTCCCGGTGGATCGAAGGGGCCGCCAATACGCGAATTATAGTCCCTTCCACGGTCCCCTAAAAATGCACGATGTCACCCACAATGAACTCATCGGCCGGTACCCCGGGCACACGGACCAGCGGGAACGCCATTGTCAGGTAGTAGACCTGGC
>JAJZNM010000124.1 GCA_021852325.1 Pseudomonadota bacterium | reverse complement strand
ACTTCAATGCCCAACCAAAATGGGTGTTCGAATGGCTGCTCTTCGGCTTCAAGTTCCACTTCGGCAATCACAAGGCCTTGGTTCGAGCCCTCGAACACGTCGATTTCCCAGACCAGACCCGCGACCGGGACGAGATGGCGTGTTTTCTCGATGACCTGGCCCTCCGCATGGTGGTCGATGAGGAAGGCCGCTTCCGCATGCGCCATCTCGAATTCGAGTTCTTGACGGGTCACTCCACTGGCCCCGGTTTTCACGGTGAGTCGCGCATCCTGATCCGTGAGTCGGACCCGGACCACGAGGTGGGGGCCGTGCGCGATGTATCCCTGGCGGATCCGGATCGTGCGGGTGGACAACCCACGCCACCCATCGGACCGGACCCGGAACTTCCGTTCGATTTCGAGTTTCATGGGCGCACAAACAGGGCCAGCGTTTCGACATGCTCGGTCTGCGGGAACATGTCATAGACCTTGACCTGGCTCAGGGCATAACCCAGCTTGTGGACCAGGATGCGGGCATCGCGTGCCAGGGTTGCCGGATGGCAGGATACATAGAGCATCCGGGATGGATTCAGGGCAGCCAGCCGCTCCAGGAGACCTGATGCACCAGCGCGCGGCGGATCGATGACCACGGCATCACAACCCGCCCGATCCCAAGAACCGGCCCGTGGATCATTCAGGTCGGAAACTTCAGTCACCACGTTGTCAATGCCGTTCCTCTCCATGTTTTTTTCGAGTGTCCGGATGCTCGAGGGCCGTCCTTCGACAGCTGTCACGGAGTCCGCGAAGCGCGCGATCGGAAGGCTGAAGTTTCCGATACCGGCATAAAGGTCCAAAATCCGGTCCGATCGGGCAATCCCGAGCCAGTTCACCACATCGTGCACCAGTTCGAGATTGAGCTCCTGGTTGACCTGGATGAAGTCAGTCACCTGGAACTCGAGGGTGAGGCTGAACTCGTCGATGCGGTAAGTCAGCCCTCCACTGTCCGGCGCAGACGCCAGAAGGCTTCCGGATCCCGGTTGAACGCAGGTCAGGCTCATGCCGAGCGCTTGGCCAGCCTTTACGAGCTCCGCCTGTTGCGAGGGGGTCGCCTGACCCTTGAGGTGAACCGCGAGCGTGGAACCCTCATCACCACACAGCAGTTCAACCCACCGGATCCGGTGCGAGACGGCGAGTGACCCGAAGACCCGGGCGAGCTTCCCGGGAAGGTCTTTGTGCGGGTCGACCAGCACCGGGCATTCGAGGATCGGCACCACACGGGATCCCCGGATTCCATGGAATCCGAACGCCACACCCGGGGCTGCCTGGCAGGGATGGAACCGGGCACGACGACGGTAAAACCAGGACCCTGCCTGTGCGGGAGAGAGGACGCGATCGGGCTTGACGGAGCCGATGCGCCTGAGTACTTCGAGCACGGTCCGGTGCTTCAGTTCCACCTGCCGCTCCACATCCAGCATCTGCAGCGTGCACCCGCCACAGTGGCCAAAATGGATGCACCGCGGCGTTCGACGATCCCGGGACTCGTGCAAGCGCTGCTTCGCTTCGGCATCGTCAGCGGTCGCGTGATGCATTACGATCTCAGCTCGCACGACCTCGCCCGGCAGCGCATCCCGTACAAACACCGTCTTTCCTCGCGCATGTGCCACGCCCCGTCCATCGAGCGTGAGATCCGTGATTTCGAGGTCGATCGGGTTCAAGACCCCTCCTCGGCATGCCATCGCGCCAGGTCCCAGTGGACCCGGAAATCCCGCCAATACGGATCGGCTTGTGAGCCAAGCCAGCTCTCGACCTCATCACTGGCCGACCGGAACGCCTCCGCGGAAAGTCGCCCCCGCATCTTTTCGAGCCTGAGAAAGAGCAGGTACGTGTTCAGTGCGTCCGTCTCGCAATAGCGGTCGATCCGCTCGCGGGCGCCAGCGAGATATTGCTCCAGTACCTGATCACCGGAAAACCCCATTTTCCCGGGCAAACCGACGAGTTGCGCCGCTTCCGCGAGACGGACCGCGTTGCGACCGGACTGGTATCCGCCGAGGACATCCATGAGGTCCGTATGACGCCAATGGTAGCGTGACAGGTAATTGTTGTAGCGGAAGTCCGGATGCCGTTCGCCGGTTTCCCAGTAACGGGGTGCACAGATGCCGTAGCGTAGCGAGCGGTAATTCAGGACGGGCAGGTCAAACTGGGTCCCGTTCCAGGAGACGAGGCGTGGAACCCAGCGTTCGAGACCCGAAAAAAACCGCTCGATCCGCTCACGCTCGGTCGCGATGTCCGATCCGAGCGAGAGGCATCGCAATCCCTCCGATGTCTTGTGGACCATGCCGATTACGATCACCCGGTGGAGATGGATGGGCATGAACTCGCTGCCCGAAGCGTCCTGTCTGCGCTTCTGGAGCAGCGCCTCGAACTGTTGCGGCACTTCGAGTGTCTCGAGCCCGTAAAGCCGTGCCCCGAGTTCGATATCGGGTATCGTCTCGATATCAAATGCGAGAACCGTTTCCGACACGCAAAAGGCCCCCTGTTCCGGCTGATCACCCCCTGATAGAATCATTTTATGCGTAAAATGGGCTTCCCGCTCTGTCTCGCCCTGCTCCTGCTCGGCACCCCGCCACGGATCAATGGCCAGCCGCTCGGACCGCTCGTGCTTGTGAGCTCGAGGCGTCTCGCCACGTACCGGCACTACACCGGGGACCTGGCCACCGGGCTTGCACAGGCGGGCATTCACCCGGTCGACATCGTGTATCTCCATGATGCATCTCGGACGGGATCCGGGGCTCGGAATCCACAGATCCCGGACCAGGCACGTCTTGTGGTCGTGGTCGGTCCCGGAAACCTCGACCGCGCCCTCCGCCTCAACCTGGAGGACCCCATCCTGTGCGTGTACGTCACGCGTCATGATTTCCAGCGCGCGAAGCGGAAACTCGGGCCGACGAAACGCCTTTCGGCCATCTATCTCAACCAGCCGCTCGGCCGGTTCCTGTCACTGGCCAAGGCACTGGTGCCAGGACTGCATGCCATCTCGACGGTACTCAGCAAGGGCCAGAGCTGGCGCAAACCGAGAATCCAGCAGGCGGCAAGGCGCCTCGGGGATGCGGCCCACATCATCATCGTCCCGGATCGCCTGCATGCCATTTTCAGCGCCTTCCGCTTCGTCCTGCCCGGCACGGATGCCCTGATCGAGTTCCCGGACGAGACGGTCTACAATGCCGTCACCCTGCCCACCATCCTGTTGCGCACGATCCATTATGGTGTGCCGATCATCAGCTATGCACCGGCCTACGTCCAGGCGGGCGCACTTGCTGCCGTATATACGACACCGGCCGAGTTTTCAGGTCAGACCCTGGCCTGGATCCGCCATCTCTCCGCGGCCCCCGCAAGTCTCCCGAGACCTGCCTATCCCTCGCGATTCAAGCTCTTCCTGAACCGCAACATCGCCCGCACGCTCGGGATCACCCTCCCGCCTATCCACGAGATACTGGAGCGCCTCCGGGCACACCCGTCATCTCTCCACCCACACCCGCCCGCATGAAGCTCGGTATCCGCGGCCGAGTGCTCCTGATCGCCTGGGGACCGGCCGCCCTGATCTCGATCGCCCTCGCGACGTATTTCGTGTCGACCAACCTGTCCGCGCTGCGCAACTCCAGGAGAAATCTCGGACGCACGTTGTCGAAACAGCTCGCACCGGCAGCCCAATATGGCGTCCTGACGCGGAACCGGACCCTGTTGGACCATCTGATCCATTCCGCACTGATCCAGTCCGCCGTTTCCGAAGTCACGATCATGACGCGCACGGGTCGCATCCTGGTCAAGGGCCACAGACGCGAACCGCGGCACAGCCTCGCCGAGGCCAGTGCGGCCTATCTCGTGAACCTCCTGTCACGCCCGACTCCCGAGCACTGGATTTTCGAAACGCCCATCGTGCTTCGTCAACTGCGCCTGAACCCCAATCAGGGCCTCTTCCAGAAGCCCCAGCGAGCGGCGCGTCTGCCCGAGCAGACGATCGGCTTCATCCGCCTCACGCTCTCGACCCGCCACGTGAGTGTGCAGGAAAGCCGTATCATCCTCGAGGGACTGCTGCTCATGCTGGCCGGCCTCATCGCCACGTTCATCCTGGCCGCACGCATGAGCCGTTCCATTACCGCTCCCCTGGTGCAAATGTCGAGATCCGTACAGAAACTCGCTCAAGGCGCGATGTCGATCCGCCTGAATCCGCAGTCCTCCGGTGAACTCGGCCAGCTCGAAGCGGGAATCAACCAGCTTGCAGCCCAGATCGAACAAAGCACGAACCAACTCGAAGCCGAGGTGGAACAAGCCACCCAGGAGCTCCGAGAGACGCTTGAAGAAGTCGAGATCAAAAACGTGGCCTTGGACCTGGCCCGCAAGCAAGCCGTTGCGGCCAATCGGGCCAAAACCGATTTTCTGGCCAACATTAACCACGAAATCCGTACCCCCATGAACACCATTCTCGGTTATGTGGATTTCCTGGCCGGCACATCCCTCGATGCTGACCAGCGGGAATATCTGGCGCTGATCCAGCGCTCTAGCCAGAACCTGCTCGAGCTGATCGACCAGGTCTTGCGACTGTCCCGGATCGAAGCCGGTCACCTGGATCTCCTGCATGAGCCCTGCAACATCCAGGTCCTGCTGGAAGAGTCGATCGCAATGCTCGCCCCCCATGCCTGGCAGAAAGGGCTGGACCTCCTGCCGGATCTCGACGGTGTTGCCGCTCCCGTCGTCCTGGCCGATGCCGGGAAACTGCGCCAGATTTTCAACAACCTGATCGGCAACGCGATCAAGTTCACGGAGCGTGGACTGGTTCGTGTAATCCTGCGCTGGCACGCCGGACCCACGGCCACGGCGTTCGAGTTTGTCGTCGAAGACAGTGGTGTGGGTCTGTCTTCGCAGGATCTCAACCGCATCTTCGAGCCCTTCACCCAAGCGGAGGTCAACCTGTCCCGGGTCCAGGGTGGCGTGGGTCTCGGGCTGGCGATCTGCCGACGCCTGATCGAGGCGATGAAAGGGACGATCCAGGTTGATAGTGAACCGGAACGCGGCAGCCGCTTCACAGTGAAGCTCGAGTTTTTGAACGATCCGAAACCCGGTTCCGATTCCGAAACCCCGCCGCACGTAGCCGGTACGATCCGGCTTCTGGGCCCGGAGCCCTTCCGGGAACGGTTTGCCCACCTGTTTCGGCAATGGGGACTCACGGTCTGCCCGGCCGGTTCTGCGGATCCTCCGTCCCGGGAAGCGGAGTCCCCGCCCGATGCCACGGTCACGATCGTCGACATCGGATCGAGCACGCGGATCCTGGGGGGGGGCGAGTCCCAGGCCGGCTCATGCCCGCCCGCAACCGCCAGGCATCTGATCCTGGCTGCCAGTGTCGATCGCGGGCAACTCCGGAAGATCGGACGGCTCCTCACGGGTCAGGCCATCCCGATGCATGCCGGCCGGCGGGATCTCCATCTCGCCCTCTCGAGACTGCTCGATTCGGAAGGCGAATGGAGCAGGGACCGGGAGTTGTCGGATCTCTTGAACCGGGAACTGCCGGTCCAGATCGCCGCGCTCAAGCGCGCCTCTGCCCAGAACGATCCCGTCGCTGTTCATGAAGCCTTGCACGTGCTCGAGGGCACCGCCGGATTTCTCAGGCTCACCTCCCTGAAAGCGGCATTGGCAGCGGTCCGGAATCGGATCGACCACCCGGATTCCGGCCCGCCGCACGAAGATCCCGACTGGACGCCGCTCGATGAAACGGTGGCGAAGATCCTCTCAAAACCCCCTCCGCAGGACGCCACCGATCCGCTCCAGGGTCACCCCGACCCGGACCCTCCTCCCGGTCTCAGTGGCATCAAGGTCCTGCTCGCCGAAGACAACAACGTCAACCGCACCCTCCTCGCGCGCATGCTGACGCACCAAGGCGCCGAGGTTCTGGCATGCGCGGACGGGGCGTCCCTCCTCGAGGAGATCGCGAAGGTGAACTGGGATCTCGTGCTGCTCGATATCCACATGCCGAACCTCGACGGTATCCAGACAGCCCGGGCCATTGTCGGCCGCTACCCGGGCCTGCCCTTGATCGCCATCAGCGCGGACATCCTCACGGAAAGCCGTCTTGAAGCCCTGAACGTCGGTATCCAAGATTACCTGATCAAGCCGATCCGGGAAGCGGACCTTACCCGCGCGATCCGGCTGGCCCTGAAACGCTCGCGGACCCACCCCAAACCACCGCAAACGCCAGCACCAGCCCAGCCGCATCGCTCAGGCTGACCTCGACGCCCACAATCCCACGACGGTCGAGCTCCGCATCCAGCGCATCGGAACAGCGGACCACGGGCTTGCCCCAGGCATCCGGGAGAATGCTCAAGGACTGGAGAGAAACGAGTCCCCGGAAGCCGGTTCCGAACGCCTTGGCCACCGCCTCCTTTCCGGCAAAGCGCATCGCGAGGAAACGCACGGGATCGCGCTGCGAGGCAGCCAGCGCCTGTTCCGGTTCCGTGAGGATGCGTTCGAGCGCCCGGGAACCGTGGCGTGCCCAGAGTCTTTGCACCCGTTCGATCGGGACCAGGTCGGTCCCCACACCGATGATCATCCGGGGACTCCAGCACAGTCGATCAGGCGCTTCATGCGGCGGACGGCATGCTCCATTCCCGTGAGGACAGATTCGCACACGATCGCATGGCCGATATTGAATGTCCGGACGTGCGGGAGGCGTGCGGCCTGTTCGACATTCCCGTAGTGGAGCCCATGGCCGGCATGGACTTCGAGCCCGAGCCCATCGGCCAGCTCCGCGGCGCGTGCCAAGATTTCCCAGCACCGCTGCCGTGCTTCTGCATCCGGCGCACGGGCAAAAGGGCCGGTATGGAGCTCGACCGCATGGGCACGGAGCAAGGCGACCGCCTCGATCTCCTCGGGCACGGGGTCGACGAACAGTGAAACCCGGATCCCGAGCGCGTGGAAGGATTCCACGACCGGATCGAGCCGCTTCCTCTCCCGCCGGACGGCGAGACCGCTTTCCGTGGTGCGTTCCGCCCGGTGTTCGGGAACGATGCACACCATCGGGGGCCGCACGAGGCGGGCCACAGCGACGATGTCATCCGCGAGGCTCATCTCGAGATTCAAGGGCAGGCGGATCGCATCGAGCAAGGCCCGCACATCTGCGTCCTGGATGTGTCGGCGATCCTCACGGAGATGGACCGTGAGGTTGTCGGCCCCGCCCCGTTCCGCAAGATGGGCGGCCTGGACTGGATCCGGGTAGGGGGTTCCGCGGAGCTCACGCAGGGTCACCACATGGTCGATATTGACTCCCAAGCGGATCTTCGAGGCGGCGGACGTCTTCACGGATGGGCTCCCGTCTCACCTGAAAAAGCCATGAGCGACTCGAGCCAGTGCCGCACCCTGAGTACGCCTGGCCCGAGGTGGGCCTCATAGACCAACGCCAGAAGGTGCCGGGCCTCCTCAAGAGACTGGCGATCATCCAGCTGTCCTTGCGCAAGCGCGATCAGCGATGCCCCCCTCACGCTCCAGCCGCCACCTGCGTCCGCGCGCCGTGCACCGGAGAGCGGGTCGAAATAATACCGGGCATCCGGGTCGATCGGCTGGTGGGCAACCACGTCTTCAGTCAGGTTCAGGCCATAGCCGAGCCGGATGAGCAGGTCA
>JAJZNM010000165.1 GCA_021852325.1 Pseudomonadota bacterium | reverse complement strand
AAACACGCCATCTCGTCCCGGTCGCGGGTCTGGTCTGGGAAATCGACGTGTTCGAGGGCTCGAACCAAGGCCTTGTGATTGCCGAAGTGGAACTTGAAGCCGAAGAGCAGCCATTCGAACACCCATCTTGGTTGGGCATTGAAGTCACCGGTGACCCCCGTTTCTACAACAGCGCATTGGCCCGTCATCCCTTCCGGAACTGGCCAGGGCACGGGGGTTTGGGGGTGCTCGAATGATTTCCCTGGGTCCGCTCATGATCGACCTGGCCGGCCAGTCGGTGACGCCCGATGAACGCGAAATCCTCTTATCTCCTGCCGTCGGAGGGGTGGTGCTGTTCGCGGAGAACTACCGATCACCGGAACAGCTGGAATCCCTCACTCGGGAGATCCATGCCCTCCGCAGCCCGCCGCTCCTCGTCGCCGTGGATCAGGAGGGGGGGCGTATCCAGCGTTTCCGGAACGGATTCACGACACTCCCGTCGGCCCGTTCGCTCGGCGCGTACTGGCAAAAAGATCGCGCGGAAGCCAGGCGACTGGCCCAGGCCAGTGGCTGGGTCGCGGGGCTCGAGCTTCGCTCAGCAGGCATCGACATCTGTTTCGCCCCGGTCGTCGATCTCTGGCAGCCAGGCAGCACGGTGATCGGGGATCGGGCATTTTCATCCAATCCGAGAGCCGTGACCGAGATCGCCCTGAGCTTCGTCCGCGGGCTCGAGCGCGGTGGAGTCCGCGCAACCCTGAAACATTTCCCTGGGCACGGTGGTGTGCCCGAAGACACTCACCAGGAATCCGCCACTGATCACCGGCCGATCGCGGATCTCATGCAGCGGGACCTGGTTCCCTACCGGGATCTCATCAGACGGCTGCCTGAAACCGGTGTGATGACCGCGCATGTCAGCTTCCCGGCGGTGGATCCCCATCCCGCCAGCCTGTCCGCATACTGGATACAGGAAGTCTTGAGAAAAGAGTTGAAGCTTGAGGGTGCGGTGATCAGTGATGATCTCACCATGCACGCGCTCGACCGATACGGCGCGCTCGAAGACCGGGCCCGTCTCGCCCTGCACGCGGGGTCGGACCTCATCCTCGCCTGCCACGCACGATCCGCGCTCCCGACACTTTTGAGGTCTCTCCGGGACTATCACAACCCGGTCAGCCGACTGCGTCTCATGCATCTGCACCGCGCCCAACCCCTGTTACGCTCCGCCTTGTCACAGTTTCCTGACTGGCGCAAATCGGTCGCGCTCATCGAAGCGTTTGAGGCTTCAACAGACCTTTTTGCGGGATCGAACCGGGATGGTTGAGCTTGTTGGAGGCGGACTCCCGGACGGAGCCCGCCTGCTGTTCCCTGCCTCTCGAGTCACCGAGGCACTGGATGCGATGGCGCTGAAAGCGACCGCCCTCGTGGGTGGCTTTCAGCCCATCGTACTCATCGTGCTCACCGGTGGACTCTATGCAGGAGTCTGGCTCACGGAACGGCTCGACTTTGCGCTTGAGGTGGATTTTGTCCGCGTGAGCCGTTACCGATCTGGGATGGACAGTGGATCCCTGAAATGGCTCTACAAGCCCTGCATCCCACCTGCCGGGCGCACAGTGCTCCTCGTGGACGATGTCTGGGATGAAGGCATCACATTGACCGCCATCCAGGACTGGCTCTTGCGGGAAGGGGCCAGCCGGGTCGTGAGCGCTGCCTTGATCTGGAAGGAGAGAGGCTCCATCTCGCAACCGGCCAGAGGACCGGACGTGCATGGATTGCGTGCTGGGGCCGAGTGGTTGATCGGGTGCGGACTGGACCTCGACGGCCAATGGCGCCACCTGCCCGCGGTCTATGCCTTGCCCGCCCCCAAGGCATCCTTCCCGGACCGGAGCGAGTGAAGACGCAGCCCGGGATTCGGTCCAGTCTCGCGGACGGCAGATCGCCGTGGGCCGCTCGTCCACGATCGGGATACCCACCCGGTCCCCAACGGAGCCTGTCACATGTCCACTGAATACCCGTTCGCGATCATCGGAG
The DNA here is from genome assembly GCA_021852325.1 of Pseudomonadota bacterium. Lineage (GTDB taxonomy): Bacteria > Pseudomonadota > Gammaproteobacteria > JAKAQQ01 > JAKAQQ01 > JAJZNM01. The sequence goes on along the minus strand of JAJZNM010000165.1, from coordinate 5,676 downwards.
GAACCGGCAACACTCAACTCACGGGTTTCGTGCCCGTCCGGACCGAATGGGTCGAGACACCCTGGGGAAAGCCCTCGGCCCCGGTCCTGATGGGGGATCTCCACGGCGTGCCGGTTGCGTTCCTGCCCCGGCATGGCCTCGAACACCGGTTTGCACCTCACCTCATCAATTACCGGGCGAATCTCTGGGCACTGGATGCAATCGGGGTGAGCCGGGTGCTCGCATTGGCAGCCGTCGGCGGGATCCGCCCGGAAATGGTTCCGGGAAGCCTCATCATCCCAGACCAGCTGATCGACTATACCCATGGACGGTCTGGCACCTACTGCGAATCCGACACCGATTCGATCCCCCATATCGATTTCACGGAACCGTTCGATTCCGCATGGCGGGCCCAGTTGCTCGCGACGGCGGAAAACATCGGACTGACGGTGGTGGGCCACGGGACCTATGCTGTGACGCAGGGTCCACGCCTCGAGACCGCGGCTGAAATCCGCCGTCTCGAGCGGGATGGTTGCGACATGGTGGGCATGACCGTCATGCCTGAAGCCGCGCTGGCACGGGAGCTTGGAATGTCCTACGCCTGTTGCGCGATGGTCGGGAACTGGGCGGCCGGCAAGCAGGACCGACCGGTACTCCAGGATCTCGACCGCAACATGGAGGAAGCGAAATCGCGCCTCAACCGCCTGCTGCGAGCGGGGTTGTCGAGGTGGATTCCGGGGCCGACTTGATATAGACCAGGATCCCATATACCGGATTGTCGAAATAGCTCACGCGTCCCGGATGAAACTGGTCGGCCTGGTTGATCGGGTAGAGGGTGAAGCGGTGGGGCCGGGAGCGGCCGGGTGGAACCGGACGGGCGGCTCGGGATCGTGTGGACAGCTGGTTTCTCTCACGGTTTTTCTTCACGAGCAGGGCGTGAATCTCGATGTAGACATGGCGCATGACAGTCACCTGCACCGTGCCCATGACCGCGAAGCGGTGCTTGCCGAACATCAGGTGTGCCTCGTGCCGGCTGGGGTTGGCGTCCTCCAGTCTCTTAACGGTGCCGGGCAGGCCTTCATGGGGAGATTGCGGTTCCCTGGGCAGACCCAGGGCCACGGGGATTGCGGCGCCGAGCGGAAAGGCGGGCTGCACCCAGGCTTCTTTCAAGAGCGGATGGTAGAGCGCAGAGGCTTGCAAGACACTCCAGACGTGGCGCATGGTGGGACCGAGCCGGGCCGGGTGGAAGCCCGGAGGGAGGCGGGATGCACGTTTAAGATCGACTCCGGCCAGGGATTGACCCGTCGGGATCGTATGTCCCCACCGCTCGTGCCGGCCGGCATCCCGGTCGAGCGAACGGAAGACGATCACCTGGACCCACTGCGCCGGAGGGGAGGAGGCCGCGGGGGGCGTAATGCCCGCAAGCACCGTCACGGGTGCGGCCAGGGCGAGGAGGGTGGTGAGCCCGTGTTGCAAGATCGGTCTCAAGGATGAGGGCATGGATCAAGCTCCGGCATCAGGGAGGAGAGAGTGACTCACTGAGTATTGTAAGGATTTGCCGGATCCACTGAAGCCGGTCTTTGATCTCGGGCAGGGATTTCCGGTAGAGCAGGCGGTTCGTCCCCTCAAAACGGTAGTAATCCGGCTCCGCTTCGACCAGGCGGACAAGGTCTTGCGGCCGGATCGGCGTTTGCTGCGCGAACAGGATGCGCGCACCTCCCGCGTGGGCTTCGAGCTTCCGGATTCCGAGCATAGTGGCCTGAAGACGCAGCTGGCTGACCGTGAGGAGGGTTTCAACCGGCTCCGGGCAAGGACCGAAACGGTCAGCCAGCTCGTTCCGGAACGACTCGAGCGCCTGCGGGGTATTTTTGAGCGCCAGTTCCTTGTAGAGCACGAGGCGCTGGTGGACATCCTGGACATAGTGCTCCGGGATCAGGGCCGGTGCCTGGAGATCCACATCCGCCCGTGCCGGGTCGGAATCCAAGGCCTGCCCGTCGGGATGGGGACCCCGTCCAGATTGGAGATAGGCGACGGCCTTCTGCACGTATTCCGCATACAGGCTGAAGCCGACCGATTCGATCTCGCCACTCTGGGCCTTGCCGAGGAGCTCGCCCGCACCCCGGATTTCGAGATCCTGCATCGCCAGGAGAAATCCGGAACCGAGGGCATCGAAACGGGTCAGGGCTTCGAGCCGTTGCTGTGTGTCGGCTCCCAGGTGCTCGTAGGCATCGACCAGCAGGTAGGCGTAGGCGCGGTGATGGGAACGACCCACGCGGCCACGCAGCTGGTGAAGCTCGGCCAGTCCAAAGCGGTCGGCCTGATGGATCAGGATCGTGTTGGCCAATGGCACATTGATGCCGCTTTCGATAATCTTGGTCGAAACGAGTATCGGGAACCGCTGATGATAGAAATCGACCATCGTCTGTTCGAGCAGGCGTTCAGGCATCTGTCCGTGCGCATGGCGGACCTCGTGGTGGGGTGCCAGGCGGGCCATCTCATGGGTCAACGCCTCGATCCCCTTGACCCGGGGTGTCACGACATAGACCTGCCCCCCCCTCTGAAGCTCGCGGGCCACCGCTTCCTGGACGATCAAAGGATCCCAGGGCCCGAGAAAAGTCTGGATCGGCAGACGGTCCTTGGGAGGGGTCGCGATCAGGCTGAGGTCCCGCAGCCCGCCGAGTGTCATGTTGAGCGTCCGTGGAATGGGTGTTGCGGTCAGTGTGAGCGTGTGAACGCCTGCCTTGAAGCGGCTGATCTGCTCCTTCTGGCGCACGCCAAATCGATGTTCCTCGTCAATGATCAGCAAACCCAGACTCTTGAACCGGGGTGTATTCTGGAGCAGTTTATGGGTTCCGATCACCAGATCGATTTTTCCCTGGGCCAGGGCTTCGCGGATGTCCTTTTCCTCCCGGGCGCTCCGGAAACGGGACAGGGTCGCGAGGGTGACCGGCCAGTTCGAAAAACGGTCACGGAACGAGGTGTCGTGCTGCTCTGCGAGGAGTGTGGTCGGAACGAGCACCGCAGCCTGATGTCCGGCCTGGACACAGGCCCAGGCAGCCCGGAGCGCGACCTCGGTCTTCCCGAATCCCACATCACCACACACGACACGGTCCATCGGCCGGCTGCCGGCGAGATCGGCGAGCACCTGGTCGATCGTGGTCTGCTGGTCTTCCGTGACTTCGAACGGGCACTCGAGCGCAAACCGTTCATAACGGCTGCGATCGAACGTCAAGGCCGGTGCGGGCGTGAGTTTCCGGCGGGCATGGGTCTCCAGCAGTTCAGCTGCGACATCAAACGCTCGTTTCTGGGCCTCACGACGGTTTTTCTCCCATTGTCCGCTCCCGAGTCGGTGCCAGGGTGCCTGGTCGGCGTCACCGCCCAGATAGCGACTGACGAGGTGCAACGATCCAATCGGGACATACAGGCGGTCACCGCCGAAATATTCGAGGTGGAGGAAATCGCCGGCAATCCCGTCGACCTCGAGATGCACCAAACCCCGGAATCGACCAATGCCATGTTCCTCGTGGATCACCGGTGCCCCGGGCAGCAGGTTTTTGAAGTCCTGGATCAGTGCAAGGGGGTTTTTACCGGCCGGGGTTTCACTCCGGCGTAGTGGGGGCGCCATCCATAACTCATTTTCGGTGAGGACCACAACGCCCCGTTCCGGCCAGACGAAGCCCTGTGCGAGGGAAGCCTGGTTCAGTGTCCAGGGGGTTTCTTGGTCGAGAAATACGTTCCAGCCCTCGTTGCGCGCGAGTGGGGGGAGGGTCTCCTGTGTCAGCAAGTGGATGAGGGAGTCATAGCGTCCGCTCGAAGCGGTAACCAGGAATCCCCGGAGTCGGGCCAGATTGAGATAGTTCGAGAGGTGCACGCCCAGCTGGTCCTGGTCCGCACGTGCGATTTTGAGGGATTCGGGAACGGTTTCGGTTCCCCAGTCATGGATCGGTCCGGTGCTAGGGCTTCCCGTTTCGCCCACCAAGGTGATCTGCTGCAGCGCCTCCAGCCGTAGTCTGATTTCGTCAGGTCCGGCATAGGCTTCAGAGGCGGGAAGCGGGGGGAAATCCAGCGCGCCCTGGCGGTGCGCATGACGACGCGCGATCTGGTCCAGGTTTTCCGTCAGCGCATCTTTTGCGCCGGTTGCCCAGATGAGCCGTGGTTTGACCGGGAAAAAATCCAGGAGGACTGCGGTATGGTCGAAAAGCAGGGAGAGGTAGGCTTCCAGGCCCTCGATCGCGGCTCCGCGGCTGACTTCCCGGTAGACGCCAAAGTTCTGGGGGGATCCCTCGAAACGCTCCCGGAAACGCTGACGGAATCTACGGATGCTGGTTTCATCGAGCCGGAACTCGCGCGCGGGCAGCCAGGACACAGAGTCGACACGCTCGACCGAAAGCTGGGTGTCCGGATCGAAACGTCTCAGGGTCTCGATGGTCTCATCCATCAGGTCGATGCGATAGGGAGCGTCCGAGGCGACGGTGAACAGATCGAGCAGCGCACCGCGGATCGCGAATTCGCCCGGTGCCCGGACCAGCGAGGTTTCCTGGTAACCGGCCTCGATCAGTCGCGCGCGGAAGTCGGCGAGCGGCAGTGTCTCGCCCACTCGGAGGAGGAGCGTTTCCTGGTCCAGGAATGGTGCCGGGGGCAGACGTTCACAAAGCGCGGGTGCGGACACGAGGGTGATGTCCGCACGGCCCTGCCGGATCGCATGGAGTGTGCGCAGGCGTTCGGAAACGATTTCGGTCGCCGGTGAAAAATGATCGTAGGGGAGCATCTCCCGGTCGGGGAAGGAAACGGTCCGCACGTGGGTCTCGGGCTCGGAGAAATCCGTGAGTTCCAGAAGCAGCTGCGCCTGCGCCTGGTTCGAGGCGGTGACGATGAGCCAAGGACTCATCGTGTCGCTCACGGCTTCGGCGATCAGCCAGGATGCAAAAGAGCCGTGGACACCACTCCAGGTCATCTCGAGCGGCAAGGTGGGGTCGGCCGGCAACAACGCACGGGGAGCGGGCATGCGGCTCGGTCGGTTCATGCCATCTCCGCTCACCGGTCCCGTGGCTCAGGGATCACGACGGGTAGGGCGAGATCCGGCCCGGACCTCCCCTCCCGGTTCAGAAGGGAGGGGAAGCCGTTCGGGTCTGGAAGAGGCGGGATCAGGGTCCGGTTGACAGGGGTCCCGGTCACCGGTGCGGGTGATCAATCGTTGCATGGGGAGGGTAGGCTGGGAGCCAGGCGGGCGCCTGCACGACGGGTTTCGGATGGGCCTTGAGTTCCTGCAGGAGGTCCTGTACGGCAGTGAGCAATTGCTCATCGCGTCCCTTGATCAGTGCCCCGGGTTCATCGTGGACAACCTGTGTGGGTTCTACGCCATAGTTTTCGACCGTCCAATGCCCCTTCCGGTTGAACAACGCAATTTCCGAAATCACGACCAGGCCGCCGTCCTTCAACACGGTCGGCCGGAAGTACCCGCGCACCCCACCCCAGGTGCGACTGCCGATGACCGGCCCCAGGTGGTATTTCTCGAACTCATAGGCAAAGATGTCCCCATCTGATGCGGATCCATGATTCACGAGGGCAGCCAGATAGCCGGGGAATACATTGGCGGGAACCCTGAAGATGCCTCGTTCGCGGTCCACGAAATAGGCGATCAGGCGTCGCGTCAGCCGGTCAAACAGCATATCGTCGATGAACCCTCCCGTGTTCCAG
>JAJZNM010000112.1 GCA_021852325.1 Pseudomonadota bacterium | reverse complement strand
GCCGAGCGCCTCGAGTGCGTCCTCAAGGCTCGCCCGACAGTATTCCAGGGCCTCCAGATGGCGCGTTCTCGCCATCACCACATCGGTCGCGAGACTCGTCTCGGGCTGCCCAAACGACCGGATGGCAGCCTTGAGTTCTGCAAGGCCAGCTCCGGTCTCGGCCGAAACCGCATACGCGACCGCATCCACCTGGCCCGGCCGTCTTCCGGTCCGGTCGATCTGGTTGTAGACCGTCCAGGCTCGACATCCTTTGGGCAGCAGGTCAAACCGGGCTGCATCCGTATCCCGGAAACCCACTGCATCATCGACCACATAGAGGATAAGGTGGGCACGCTGGATGACGCTTTGGGTCCGTCGCATGCCTTCCTGCTCGACCGGGTCGCTGCTCTCGCGCAGACCGGCCGTGTCGATCACATGCACCCGCAATCCATCAAGCACCCAATCGGCTTCGAGCCAATCCCGTGTGGTTCCGGGTACGGGGGTGACGATGGCACGGGGCTCACCCAAAAAACGGTTGAAGAGCGTCGACTTCCCGGCGTTGACCGGGCCGGCCAGGACGACCACGCATCCGCGCCTGAGCGCGAGCCCAGCATGGCCCCGTTCGAGGAGTTGGACGACCTGACGGTGGAGTCTCTCCAGACGGTCGCGGCGGGCTGGCGCTTCGGGGATCCCGGCCTCCTCGCCCGCAAAATCGATCGCGGCCTCGACCTCGACTTCCAGTGCCTCGAAACTGGACTGAAGCTCGCGCAGGGCATCTGAAAAATGTCCACTGAGTGAGCGCAAAGCCGCAGATGCGGCTGCGCGACTTTCCGCCGCGATGAGATCGGCGATCGCCTCGGCCTGGGCCAGGTCCATGCGGCCATTCAGGAATGCCCGTTCCGAGAACTCGCCGGGGCGCGCCTGCCTTGCCCCCAGCCGCTTCAGGACTTCGAGCAGGTGCTCGATCACGACCGGGCTGCCATGGGCCTGAAACTCGATCAGGTCTTCGCCGGTGAAGGAGTGCGGAGCGCGGAAACGGATCAGCACACCCTGATCGATCAGGTTTCCGTCCGGATCCCGGAAGGGTCTCAGGGAAGCCTGCCGTTCCGCAGGAAGACGCCCCACAACCCGCTCGGCGATCGCCTCAGCCCCCGTCCCGCTCAGACGGACGATCCCGATGGCTCCGGCCCCAGGCGGCGTGGCCCAGGCGACGATCGGGTCGTGCTTGATGTTCACACGGCTCCGCCGGGATCAGCGGTGGGCTTTCGCCGCCTCGCGCAGGACGACCCGGTTGATGTGCCACTGCTGCCCGATCCCGAAGAGCCCGCTCACCACCCAGTAGAGCACAAGCCCGCTCGGCATCACGCTGCCAAAGAGGAGTGACATGACCGGCAGCATGACCATCAGGATGCGCCGCTGGTGCTTGTCCATGCCCGCAGACTGCGGATTGACCCATTGCTGGACGAGCATTGTGCCCGCATAGAGGATCGGCAGGATGTAAAGCGGATCCGGCGCGGACAGATCCTGGATCCAGAGCGCGAACGGAGCATGGCGGAGTTCCACGCTCGCGAGAAGGACCCAATAGAGGGCAATGTAGATCGGGAATTGGAGCAGCATGGGTAGACAACCGGAAACCGGGTTGACCTTTTCTTTCTTGTAGAGCTCAAGCGTCGCCCGGTAGCTCTGCTCGCGGTCGTCCTTGAAGCGCTCCTGAATGGCCTTGATGCGGGGCTGGATGGCGCGGATCCGCGCCATCGACCGGCCGCTCGTGTGCTGGAGCGGGAAAAAAATGATCTTGATGAGCAGGACGAGCAGGATGATTGCAACGCCCCAGTTTCCGACCGCATGTTCGATCCAGGCGAGAAGGAGGTAGAGTGGGCGTGAGAGGATCGACATGAAGCCGTAGTCGACCGTACGGGTCAGCCCCGGGGCTACCGCGGCAAGCCGGCGCTGCCGCTTCGGCCCCGCATAGAGCTTGGCTGTCCATTTCAGCTGACCGCCGGGCCGGACGCGGACCACCGGCCCGAGTGCGCCGAGCCAGTAGCGGGTCTTCGAGCGGGGGACCGCGTAATAGCGCCAGGTCCCGGTCGGGGGTGGCAAGAGTGCCAGGAGGAAATAATGGTTGGTGTAGGCAAGCCAGCCACCCGTGGCCTCGAGGTCAAACTTCTTCTTCTGGATATGGCCTTGGGAAATCTCATGGTAGCCATGCCCGTTGTAATAGGCGGCCCCGTGGTAGATGAAATGGTTGGGCAGGAAGCGGTCGAAAAACGAGCTATGGACCGTGGGGTGGGCGTAATCGATTCCGAGCAGTGGGGCACCCTGCCACTGACCGTGGGAGCCATTCACGATCCGCGTCTCCACCTGGATCACGTAGCTTCGGGGGCGGAAAATCCACCGCTCAACGACGGAGATCCCGTCGTGCTTCCAGACCAGCGGGACGACGAGGCGCCGGGCCCCCTTTTTGAGGATAAAAAGGCTCCGGGTTGCCTCGAACCGGCCGAGGAGGCCCGGTGCCTGCGACCTGCCGCGTGCCACGAGGGTCGCTACGGCATACAGGCGGCGGGGCCCCACATCCTCGAGCCAGTGGACCGGGGGACTTTCGGCGCTCAGTTTTTCCGGGTAATGCAGGAGATCCACTCGTGCGAGCCTCCCGCCCGCGAGATCGATGCGCGCACGGTAGAGGTCTGTCTCGACCCGGATGGTAGCCTTGGCCAGAGGGCTCCGGAGCGCAGGTTTCGGCGGGATCCCCCCGGTGGCTTTCAGGAAACCTGGATTCACGAGCGGTGCGCTCGGGCTCACGCGGGCAGACGGAACACGGGTTGGGGGTGGCGGGGCCGCAAACTCGAGCTCCCAGGCATTCCACAGGAGATAAAGCAGTGCTGCAAGACTCAGCCACAGGAACAGGCGGCGGTTATCCATGGAAAACCCCGAACGGTTTTTTGCGTGATGCCGGCGCCGCAGGTACGGGATCCAGCCCACCCCTCGAAAACGGCTGACAGCGCAGCAGGCGCCAGAGGATGAGCATCCCGCCCCGGCCGAGGCCCCATTCGGTCAAGGCCCCGCGTGCATACTCTGAACACGAGGGTTCGAAGCGGCAGTGATCCCCCCAAAGCGGGCTCCACCAGCGCTGGTACCATCCGATCAGACCAATCAGTGCGCGCTTCAGCACGGGTTCACCCGGCTCCAGAGCATCTCAAGATCCTCGTAAAGGTCGGCGCGTGTGGCCGCCTGCCCGGCCGCTTTCGCAATGAGCACCACATCAACCTTCCGGGATCCGGCTCGTCTTGCGAGGCGGAAGGACTCTCGTGCCTGGCGCTTGATCAAATTCCTCCGCACCGCATTTCCGGCCGATCGCCTGGAGATGGCAAGCCCGAGTCTGGATTCGTCGTACTCACCTGGATTCACAAACACCGCAAAAAACCGACCGTGTAACTTTCGACCGCTGTCGAATACGCGCTTGAACTCTTGAGGCCGGGTCAATCGACCGGAACGGCCCATCGGGCTGACAACCGGATCAGGGAGTCAGGCGGAGCCGACCCTTTTTGCGCCGGGATTTGAGAACCGCCCGGCCTTGGCGGGTCGCCATGCGGGCACGGAACCCGTGGGTCCGTTTGCGATGGAGATTGCTGGGTTGAAATGTTCGTTTCATGGCCGGCTACCCGCTTTTCGAGAAGCGGGGCAAACCCGCTTCCTGACTGACGCCTAAAAGAAGGGCATTTTACGTGGCTTTAGGCGAGAACTCAACAGCAAGCCTTGGCGGGAAGCTGGCCTGCACGTCAACCGGCCGAAAACGCCCCCGCGGGCCCGTGCCACGGCCGGTGGCAGCAGCCATCAGCGCCAGGCCTGATCATCCGATCGAGCGAACTCACGGTTTCCCGGCTCCGTGTCGGTTGGCAACCCCGTGTCGTCTTGCTAGACTGATCGACCCACCCTCTCCCCCGCATGTCCACTTCCGAGGCAGGGCCCATGACAAACGGCATATGGAAAGTCTGCCTCGAACGGTTGCAACAGGAACTCTCCCACCAGGACTTTTCACGCTGGATCCATCCCATCCAGTACCGTGAAGCCGACGGAATGCTCCTCCTTTACGCGCCGAACATCATCGTCGCGGACTGGCTCCAGGAAAACTGCCTTTCACGGATCCAGGCGCTCGTGGCGGAACTCGGCCAGGGCGTTGGACCCGACGTCCAGCTCCTCATCGGGAAAGCGGAACCGGATGCCATCCGGGATCATGGGGCCCATGCCCCCCACCGCGAGGAGGTGATCGGAAGCCCACTCAATGTGGATTATGTTTTTGAGAACTTCGTCGAGGGTAAATGCAACCAGGTCGCCCGCGCCGCTGCACTCCAGGTTGCCGACCATCCCGGGACAGCTTATAACCCGCTCCTCATCTATGGTGGTGTGGGACTGGGCAAGACGCACCTCATGCAGGCGGTCGGTCACCACATGAATGGAAGCACCAGCAAGCGGCAGGTGGCCTACGTCCATTCGGAGCGATTCGTTGGAGATATGGTGAGCGCATTGCGTCACAACACGATGAACGAGTTTAAAAAGCGTTACCGTTCACTGGATGCCCTCCTCATCGATGACATTCAGTTTTTTGCCGGCAAAGACCGCTCACAGGAAGAGTTCTTTCACACGCTCAACAACTTGATCGATGGCCATCACCAGGTCATCGTGAGCTGCGACCGTTACCCCAAGGAAGTGGAAGGGCTTGAAGAGCGTCTCAAGTCCAGGTTCAGCTGGGGCCTCACAGTCGCGATCGAACCCCCGGAACTCGAAACGAGTGTGGCGATCATTGTGCGCAAGGCCGAGCGGATGAAAGTGGACCTGCCGCCGGAAGTGTCTTTCTTCATCGCCCAAAGGATCCGCTCCAACATCCGCGAGCTCGAGGGTGCGTTCCACCGGGTCGTGGCCTATGCCCGATTCACCGGCCAGCCGATCAATCTCGCGCTGGCCAAGGAAGCGCTCAAGGACCTGATCGCGCTCCAGCAGCGTCTCGTGAGTCTCGAAAACATCCAGCGCACCGTCGCGGCCTATTTCAGGATCCGCGTGTCCGACCTCACCTCGAAGAGCCGCAAGCGATCCATTGTGAGACCCCGGCAGATCGCCATGACCCTGGCCAAAGAACTCACCGAGCACAGCTTGCCCGAAATCGGCAGTGCTTTCGGTGGCCGGGATCACACGACCGTGCTCCACGCCCACCAGAAAGTGCGTGAACTCGCAAGAGTCGATACGCGCTTGCGTGACGATTATGAAAACCTGCTACGCACATTGACCGGATAACAACCGGTGCATATCCTGTTGAGAACTCCATCTAAACTTGGGCTCGGTTGGCTCCAAGCAGGTTATCCACAGGACCGGGGTGATTTGCGAATCTCGAAAACACACAGGGTAACGAGCGAAATTGAGGCTTTTAGGAATCCGGAGCGCCTCTATAATCATCAATAATCCTGATTTAAATTTCAATTGACCAGTGAGTGGAAACAATGAATACGATTGTCAAGCGAGAAAACATCCTGAAACCTGTCCAGGCGGTCTTGGGCGTCGTGGAACGCAAGCAGACCATGCCGATACTTTCTAACATATTGATAAAAATAGATAATAATTCTATTTCGGCGACAGGAACCGATCTCGAGGTCGAACTCGTCGCGATTGAGCCCTATGCCGGCCCGGCGAGCGAACTGGAAACGACGGTTCCCGGAAGAAAGTTTGTCGACATCCTGCGTTCGTTTCCGGAAGGTCAGGAGATTTCCATGACCCATGAAGGGGACCGGCTCCTCCTCAAGGCCGGGAAGAGCCGATTCAATCTCGTGACCCTTCCGGTGGATGATTTCCCACTGGTTGGCGAACCCGAGATGCCCTCCCATGCCCGTGTGTCTGAGCGCAAACTTCGTGAACTCCTCCGGCGGACCCATTTTTCGATGGCGCAGAACGATGTCCGCTACTACCTCAACGGACTGAGAATCGAGTTTGCCGGCAAACACATGCGTGCCGTGGCAACCGATGGACACCGGCTTGCGCTCGGTGAAATCGAGATCGGAGCTTCAGAGGGGATCCAAGGGGGCATGGGCGTCATCGTTCCAAGGAAAGGCATCCTTGAGCTGGAGCGGCTCTTGACGGAACAGGAGCGCGAGATCCGGATTGCATTCGGCACGAATCATCTCAAGATCGACTTGGGTGAGCTCATGATCACGAGCAAGCTGGTCGAGGGCCGTTTCCCGGATTATCAAAGCGTGATTCCCAAGGATGGACGGCACCGGCTCGTGATCGAACGCGAACGCTTGAAGCTGGCGCTTGCACGTGCCGCCATCCTGGCCAACGAAAAGGCCCGCGGGGTGCGTCTTTGCTTTGAATCCCAGGGGCTTCGTGTCATCGGCCATAACACGGAACAGGAGGAGGCTGAAGATCTCGTGGAAGTGGGTTATGAAGGCGAAAGTTTCGAGGTCGGATTTAACGTTTCCTACCTCCTCGATGTCTTGAATGCCATGGAGGAACGTGAAATCGAGCTCATGATCAATGATCCGAACAGCAGCTGCCTCATTGATACCGGCGGCAAGGGAAACTACCGCTATGTGATCATGCCGATGCGGCTTTGAATGCCGGTCGCGGAGCTCCGCCTCGAGCGCGTCCGCTGCTTTGAATGGGGGGAGGTTGATTTCGATGGCGCGCCGGCCATTTTATCGGGCACGAATGGCTCCGGGAAGTCGACGATTCTTGAGGCGATCTACCTCTTGGCACGTGGGCGATCCTTTCGCACCCCGCACCCCGGACAGCTCATCCGACGGGGATGCCAGGCATTTGGAGTCGAAGCCACCGTTCCTGCCGAGACAAGCACCCGCGCCATCCGTCTCGTATACGATCAAAAGTTAAACCTCTCGATCGACCGCCAGATGGCCACCTTCCGGGAAGTGGGCGAAATCCTTCCCTTGACCTTGATGGATGCCGAGATCGCACAGATCGTCACCGGTGGTCCGGAACAGCGGCGGAAGCTTCTCGACTGGCTCATGTTCCACGTGGAACCAGATGGCTGGGGCCAGTGGAAACAGTACCGCAGGGCCCTGCGGCAGTGGCAGTGGGCAGTGCGCACCGGCATGGACGGCGCGATCTGGCTCGAACGGATGCTGGATGGGGCACCGGTGATCGAATCGGCAAGAAAACGCCTCATTGAGTCCTGTCTCCCGTTCTGGAACGAGGCGTTCGGATCCTTGTTCCCGGGCGCGCGTGTCGACCTGGAATACCGCCCTGGTAGCCCGCCGGGCATGAACCTCGTAGAGGCCCTTGTGGGTTGGCGCCCCGAACGAGCCGAGCGGCCGCTGGCACCGGGTCCCCACCGCGCCGAAATCGGGATCATGATCGAGGGTGTATCCGCGCGCCAGGTCCTTTCACGGGGTCAGGCCAAGCTCCTCGCCATCGGGCTCATGTGGGGCGGGGCCCTCTTCCTGGCCGAGTCTCTGAAGAACCGTCCATTACTCCTGATCGATGACTTTTCATCTGAGCTTGACAGCGCCGCACAAAACCGGCTGCTCCACCTGCTTGCGCGTGAGCCACTGCAGGTGGTGGTGACCACCGTTCATGCGCCCCGGAAGGAAGAAACACCTCGTCAATTTCGCCGGTTCCACGTGGAACAAGGCTTTATCCGGGCATCGCCTTCATGGTAAAATTGGATGCTAAATGGAGTGAGAGCGGATTCTCATGAATCAGCCAGTGACGACCTATGAAACCAGCAGCATCAAGGTGCTGCGGGGGCTGGATGCCGTACGCCGAAGGCCCGGAATGTACATCGGCGACACCGATGATGGCACCGGCCTCCATCATATGGTCTATGAACTTGTCGACAACTCGGTCGATGAGGCGCTCGCGGGTTATTGCCACGAGATCCACGTCGCGATC
>JAJZNM010000080.1 GCA_021852325.1 Pseudomonadota bacterium | reverse complement strand
CTCGTCGGGGTCGGCGGGATCGGACGTCGTGATCTGGAGCGGATCCCCCCACGCGGCGGCGAGCTCCGCGACGAAACTCCCGTTCGCCCCGGCCGTGACCGTGACTGTGGCACCGGTCCTGAGATCTGTCACCGTCACCGGATCACCCGCCCCGACCGCACCCGCCAAGCCGGTCACCGTCGTCTCACCGTCCACCGGATCCCCCACTGTGATGAGCGTGGCGTTGGGTGGTGCCGGCGGACCGGCATAATCCAGGGTCACCGTGAGCGTGCCGACGTTCCCGGCAAGGTCGGTCGCCTCGAACACGAACGGGTTCGCGCCGTCGGCGAGTGTCACCGGATCGGCAAAGCCCTGCGCGCCATTCAACGCGAGCGGCACCCCGTTCACCGTGAGCGTCCCCGCCTGGCTCACCCGCCCGATCAGGGTCACCTGCCGCTCGTCCATGTCCGTCCCGGTTGGGGCGAGGAGCGTGATCACGGGCGGGACCGTCTCCACCGTGAACACCACCGTGGCCGGCACCGACGTGCGTCCCGCCGAGTCCGCAACCGTGACCCGGAGCTCGACCGTCCCCTCCGGCAGGGCCGTCCCAGGAGTGCAGGTCGCCCCGCTACCGGATCCGTTCGTGACGCAGGTTGCGGCGAGCGGTACCCCGTTCGCACGGATCGCGATCGAGTCGGGATCGATCACCGCATCCGGATCCCGGAACGCGAGCACGATCGGGATCCGGGCCAGGTTTGTGGCACTGCCCGCCCGCGGAGAGACGATCGAAACCCTGGGCAGCAGCGGATTGGCGTAAAAAACGACATGGCGGATCCCGGATCGCCCCCCGCAATCCCGATCCCGCCCGGAAGCCGGGGGGCTGGATGCCGTCCGGCTGGATCCGGAAGTTGTGGAACCGAGCCGTGTCCGGCCGGAACAGGGCTCCCGGGAGCCCAACAGATCCGTCACCGGGATCCGGGCCAGCCGCATCCCATCCGGGTCGTACTCCAGCACCGCGTGACGGAGGGCGACCCAAACCCTGCCGTTCAAGGGATCGGATACCAGACCCCGGATCCTCGACCCCGGACGGAGGTTGAGTGCGAGGTCACCGCTCCCCGTGAGATAGCCGAGAGTGCGCTCGCCCGCCGCCCAGAGGTTACCCGACCCGTCCGGCGCGAGGAAATCATCGAAATCACCACGGAGCCGCGTGGCAAAAACCCGCACCCCGTCCGAGGCTTCATAGCGGTCGAGCATCCGACCTCCCGCCACCCAGACTTCGTCCAGTGCCGCGTCGTAGACGATGGCTTCTGCCTCCCCCATCCCGGATCCCAGCGGAATCGTCTCAACCTCGTCCCCGCGCCCATTCCGGACGACGAGCCGGTCCCCTTCGTCCAGCCAGAGACGCCCGCGGGTCGGATCAAAAGTCAGGGCCACGAGTGGCTGCGACAGACGCTCGGACCAGACCCGCTGGCCCGCAACATCAAATCGGTCGAGCTCCCGTCCGCCACCCAGAAAGACCGCCCCCTCCCGGTCCGAGACGAGGAGAGAAACCCGTGCGATCCGGCGCAAACCGTGGGGAAGCGGGATCTTGACGAGCTCGGTTCCACTCCGGCCGAAGGCACGGATCTCCCTGCGCCCCAGAACAAAGATCCGGTCCCCGACCCGGTCGACCGCAAGCGCCCGCACCCCGGGGAGCCCTCTGATCTCGAGCAAGGGTTCCGCAAGACGGGGAGAAACCTTGAACAGGCTCCGGCCCGCATCCACCCAGAGACGCGGGTGCGGGGCGGCCGCCCAGGCCACGGAACCCACTAGGAAACAGAGGAGAGAAACCGTGCCGGGTAACGCACGGCAGAGATCACGCAGAATCCCGCACGGCCGCAATGGCAACCGATGCATTCCCTTCGCTCCTGACGGTCTTGTTTCGAGACGGATGTCAAACTAGCAAAGCCCGAAACGCCTGTCAATCATCTCCAGGTGTTCACCGGGTTTTGGGGGCGGTCGGGAACCTGTTACCTGAAACAGGATACGGGTGGACTGGCCGAGGCGATCGACAGGATTCGGCCGTGCATTCGGAGCGATACGGGATCTTCATGTGTTCTCGGGCCTCTTGATGGGCTCAGCGTGTCTGACGTCCCGCGGGCTTGAGCGGTCTCGGAAAGGATCCAGGACCGGTGGAGAACCGGATCGCCAAGGACTCAGGCGATCAGCCGAGTTCCGCGATGAGATGCGCAAAGACCCGCATGAGCCGCTCCTCGGCCTGACTGAAGCGTCTGGGATCCCGCTCGTGGGGATGCTCCTCATCGAGATAGACCCGCTCGGCCATCTCGATCTGGACGGCCATGACTTCGGGGGGTGAGCCGTAGTGGTGAGTGATGTAGCCGCCCTGGTATGGATGGTTGACCGACACCCGGAAACCCTCTGCCTCGAACGCGCTTCTGAAAAGCTCGCGGACGCCCAGGCTCGCGGTCCGGCCACCCCGGTCGCCGAGATAGATCTCCGCCTCGAGGCGTGGCGTGATCCGGTTCGGCGCGGAGGATACGCTGTGGGCATCGATCAAAAGGACTCGCCCGAAACGCAGCCGCCATTCGTCGATGAGTGCTTCGAGCTTGTCGTGATAGGGCTGCCAGACGGCCTGTTTCTGCACCGCGATCCACTCCGGATCCGGCGGGATCGACCAGACGGGTTCGCCGTCGAAGGTCTCGGTCGGGACGAATCCGGTCTCGAATCGCCCCGGATAGAGTGCCTCTCCGTCAGCCGGCCGGTTGCAGTCGGCGACAAAGCGGCTGTAGGTCGCAACGAGACTCGTCACGCCGAGGGACGGCAGGAAATCGTAGAGCTCGTCCAGATACCAGTCCGTCATCGGCAGCCGACCGATGGCCGCCGACGCAAAACGGGCACGCACAGGTTCAGGAACCCAGGTCCCCGCATGGGGGATCGAGACCAGTACCGGCCTGACCGGTGCCACCGCCGGACGGAGGAGCCAGGGTTTCCCGGGTGGATGGGTCTGCGGCATGATCACGCCCGGGAGAGCGGTCCCTGGCGCAAGCGGGCGATCAGGCGGCCTGCCTCGGCACGAAGGGCCGCCTGATCGGCCGCCCCCCTAGATCCGGCACGCCGCAGGCCACCCACATAGACCTGCGTGATCGTCCCGCGTGATCCGCCGATCAGGAACGCATCGAGATCGAGATCCGGATCCTCCCCGGTCAAAAGGCAGGGATCTTCGAGCATCACGAGATCCGCATACGCGCCGGGCTCGAGCACGCCCACCGGAAAGCCGACCGCTCGTGCACCACCCCGTGCAGCCGCCTGCCAGAGCCTCGCACCGATTCCGTTTGGACCGGCGAGATTGCTCCGTTTGCCTGAACTCAACCGTTGCCCGTACTCGAGGAGGCGCAGTTCGGACACCGCGTCGATCGCGACATTGGCATCCGTTCCGACCGCCCAGCCCCCTCCCTGGTCGACATATTCCGCAGCCGGGAAGATTCCGTCCGCCAGATAGGCTTCCGTGACGGGACACAGGATGAGGTTCGCGCCCCGTTCGGCGAGGAGGCGCCGCTCCCGGGCATCGGCATGGGTTCCGTGGACCGCCTGGAGGTGGGGCGTCACGAGTCCCAGCTGATCGAGCAGGCCGATCGGTCCGACGCCATGGACACGATGCGATTCCTCGACTTCGCGGACTTGTTCCGCGACATGGATATGGAAGAGTCCCTCACCGAGCTCGGTCGCCATCGCTCCCAGGCGTTCGAGCGAAGTCGGAGCCACCGCCCGGATGGAATGGGCCCCAAGGCCGACCGGCACTCCGGAGAGAGCTCGCACGTAATCCACGAACGCCTCGACCGACTCATGCGCGAACCGCTTTTTCTGGACCGGATCGAGCGCCTCGCCGAACCCGCCCCGCTCATAGTAGACCGGGACGAGCCTGAGGCGAATGCCCGTCTGCCGGGCGGCGCGGACCACCGCCTCCGCCATCGCGGTCCCCGGACGCCCGTCGGGTCCGTGATGGAGGTAAAAAAACTCGGCCACGGAGGTGAATCCCGACTCCAGCATCTCGAGATAGGCGAGTGTGGCCAAAAGCTCCATCTCATCCGGTCCGAGGTCCGCCGCGAGGCGATACATGAGCGATCGCCAACTCCAGAAACTCCCGGCATCGCCACTCCGCTCCCCGGCGCCGGCGAGCGCGCGCTGGAAGGCGTGGCTGTGCCCGTTCGGCATCCCCGGAAGCAGGATGAATCCATCCCAGGGCGGCTCCCCGGGAGCGAAACCGGTGATGCGGCCTGTCCGGTCGATGTCGACCGCCTGATCGCGGAGCCAGCCCCGAGATGTGAGAACATATCGGCATGACAGTCGATGCGGTGGTGGCTGTGGGGCCCGGCTCATGTTCGATCTCGTAATCGATAACGCACGGATCTATCCACTCGCGCAGGACCTTTCAATCCTGCCGGCCCGCTCGATGGCCGTGGCCGGGGGGCGCATCGCGGCGTTCGACATCCCGCCCACCGAGGAAAGCCGCCTCCGCCTCGATGCGCGCGGCCAGGCGATCCTGCCCGGTCTCGTCGATTGCCATACCCATGCGGTGTTTGCGGGTGACCGCCTGGAGGAATACCTGGCCCGTCTCGCCGGCGCGAACTATGCCGGACAGCACCGTGCGGGGGGGGGCATCCTGAAGACGGTCCACGCGACCCGACAAGCGTCGTTCGCACAACTGCTCGATTGCAGCCTGAAACATGTGGCTCCCCTCGTGGCGGAAGGCGTGACCACCCTCGAGATCAAAAGCGGCTATGGGCTGGATCATGACAGCGAGATCAAGATCCTGACGGTGGCCGCCGCCATGGCACCCATCCTCAAGATCCGTATTGTACCGACGTTCCTCGGGGCCCATGCGGTGCCGGTTCCCCTGAAACGGCAAGCCTACCTCGACTGGGTCGTGGACGAAATGCTGCCTGAAGTGGTCGCCCTGCGGCTCGCCCGGTCGGTCGATATCTTCGTCGACCGGATCGCTTTCACCCCCGAGGATCTCGACCGGCTGTTCGAACGGGCCCAGGCCCTCTCCTGCCGGCTCCACGCCCACACCGACCAGCTCGGCCATACCGGCGCCACCCGGCGGGCGGCGCGCTGGAAGGCCTGCTCGTGCGACCATCTCGAGCATGCGGCGCCGGAGGATGTGAGAGCCCTCGCCGAATCCGGTACCGTGGCGGTGCTCCTGCCGATCGCCTCGTCCTTCCTCGGTGACGCACCCCCTCCACCGGTCGCGGCCCTGCGCGCGGCGGGCGTCCCGATTGCGATCGCGAGCGACTTGAACCCCGGCACCGCGCCCGTGGCGAGTCTCCTCTGGGCTTCTGCCACCGCGATCCGGCTCTGGGGACTCACCCCGACCGAGGCCCTGCTCGGCATCACCCGGCAAGCGGCCCGCGCACTCGATCCGGATGCCGATTTTGGCACGCTCGCCGTGGGCCAGAGCGCGGATTTCGGCATCTGGGACATCCCGCGTCCCGAATCCCTTCTCTACGCTCCGGCGAGCCATCGGCCCGTCATGAGCTTCTTCCAGGGAGCACTCCGATGATTGATGGCCTGATCGAAGGTGGCACCCTCACCCTCGCCGATCTCCGCGACTTCAAAACCGGGCATCCGACCCTGCGGCTTGCGGAGCCTGCCCGCAGGCGGATGGACCGATCCGCCGCGACCGTGAGCCGGTTGGCCGCATCAGCCCACCCCTACTATGGCCTCAACACCGGATTTGGTGCCCTGGCCAACCGCCATATCGGCCACCGTCAGGTCGAGCTGCAATACAACCTCGCGAGAAGCCACTCAACCGGCACGGGTGCGCCCCTCGCAGCAGATCTCGTGCGCCGGGTGCTCCTGCTCAAGGCGAACAGCCTGGCCGCGGGCCTTTCAGGCGTGCGACCGGCGGTCGTGGATCATCTCCTGGCCTTCCTCAACCACGATGTCCTGCCCGTGATCCCGGAACGGGGATCGGTCGGGGCCTCGGGTGATCTCGCGCCCCTCGCGCACCTCGTCCTGGCCCTCATCGGCGAGGGCGAAGCTCGGGTTTCCGGTCAGACCCTCGAAGGCGCCCGGGTCCCCGAAGCGGCGGGAGTTTCTCCCCTCGTCCTCGAGGCCAAGGAAGCGCTCGCCCTCCTCAACGGGACCCAGGTCTCGACCGCGCTCGCCATCGAGGGACTCCTCGCCGGCCGCCGTCTCCTCCAGGCTGCGATCGCGATCGGGGCGCTCACAACCGAAGCGCTCTGCGGGAGCCACCAACCCTTCGATCCACGCATCCATGAAGCCCGCGGACAACCCGGACAGATCCGGGTCGCCCAAACGTTGAACCGGCTCCTGCCCGAGACCGAGATCCTCCTGAGTCACCGGGACTGCCCGAGAGTGCAGGATCCCTATTCGGTGCGCTGTCAGCCGCAGGTCCTCGGGATGGTCGACGATACCCTGACCCATGCCTCCCGGATCCTCACTCATGAGATCAATGGCGTCACCGACAACCCGCTCGTCTTCGGGGAGGATATCGTCTCAGGCGGCAACTTCCACGCCGAGCCGATCGGCGCGGTCGCGGACTTCATGGCAATCGCCCTGTCCGAGATCGGTGCACTCAGCGAACGGCGCATCGACCTCCTCATGCGCGAGATCAATCCCCGGCTGCCGCCCTTCCTCGCGCGAGATCCGGGCGTCGAGTCCGGGTTCATGATCGCCCATGTGAGCGCGGCGGCACTCGCCACCGAGAACAAGACACTCGCCCACCCCGCCACGGTGGATTCCCTGCCGACCTCGGCCGGACAGGAAGATCACGTCAGCATGGCTCCCTGGGCGGGGTACAAGCTCTTATCGATCGCGCACAACGTGGAGACCATCCTCGCCATCGAACTTTTGGCTGCGAGCGCCGGCCTGGATTTCCTGAGACCCCTCCGGACCTCCCCCGCACTCGAAGCCCTGCAGGCGAGGGTGCGGGAGCGGGTACCCGCGCATGCGGGCGACCGGAGACTCGACCGCGACATCCACGCGCTCGAAGGCCTTCTGGGTGATCCCGCCGTTTGGGATAGACTCATTCCCGAGGATTCCACATGAACGATCACGACATCCAGAAGCTGCACGAGGCCGCAGAGGGCGGGCAACCCGAGGCTATGCTGGCCCTCGGCCAGAAGCTCCTCGCGGAAAGCCGCCATGGCGAGTCCGCGAGCGAGGACGGGGAACGCTGGCTCGAGCGGGCGCGTAAGGCGGGCCATCCCTGGGCCGCCCTCGCCTTGGGCGATCTCCACTCGCAACGGCTCCTCGACCCGGAATCCCTCTCCCGGGCTGCCCAGGCGTACGAGGAAGCAGCGTCTTTCGGGGTCCCGCAAGCGATCGACCGGCTGGGCGACTGTTTCCTCATCGGCTGGGGAAAGCCCGAAGATCCGGCGCAGGCCTTGGCCTGCTACGAAAGGACCGCACTCCTCGGCTACCCCGTAGGCTTCGGGCATCTCGCCTTCTGTCTCGAACACGGGATCGGGATCGAGCCGGACCTTGGACTTGCCCGGACCGCCAAACTCTGGCAGGCCGCTTTTGCCTATCCACGGGGCTATTTCGCATCCGCGCGACAACTGTATGAGGGGACGGACCGGGATCCGGTCGCCGCCTACGCGCTCGCCCTTCAGGCCGAGCGCCTGGGCTATCCCCTGGCCCACGGTCTCGCAGAGACGATCGGGCAGTCGCTCGATCCCGGCGAACAAAAAACGGGCGGGGAACTCTCCCAGGCGCTTTTGGCCCATCACGAGCGCTTCGAGAAGGAGGTGGCCGCGCTCGAGGCGCGCCGCGCACCGGAACTCGACCGGCCGGGCTTCCTGAACGATTTGGCACTCCGCCACTGGAACCACGAGTTCACCCACCCCGCCCTCCATCTCGAACCCCTGCCGGCGCTCGCCTCCCGCGCCTCCACTTCCGCCGGTCTGGTTCGGGATGGCGCCTCACCG
>JAJZNM010000073.1 GCA_021852325.1 Pseudomonadota bacterium | reverse complement strand
AGGCCAGGCGGTCGACTCCTCGGCGACCACGATCGCTCCTGGGCACTGGCTATGGACAACCGTGTTGAGCTCACGGATGAACTCCACCGCTTCGAGGTTCTCCCGCCCGCCATGGGGATTCGGCAGCCACTCACCCGGTTGCCTTGAGTAATCGAGATACAACATGGAGGCCACGGCATCGACCCTGAGCCCATCGACATGAAACTCCTCGAGCCAATAGATCGCACTCGCCAGGAGGAAGTTGCGTACCTGGCTCCGGCCATAATCGAAAATGAGCGTTCCCCAGTCGGGATGTTCGCCCCGACGCGGGTCAGGGTGCTCGTAGAGAGGCATGCCGTCGAACCGCGCGAGTCCATGCGCATCCTTGGGGAAATGGGCCGGCGTCCAGTCGAGCAACACCCCAACCCCGTGCCGGTGACAATAGTCCACGAATGCACGGAAATCGTCCGGTGTGCCATAACGGCGGGTCGGCGCGAAAAACCCGGTGGTCTGATATCCCCAGGAGGCATCGAGCGGATGTTCCGTGACCGGCAGGAGTTCGATATGGGTATAGCCCTGGGCACGGACATAGGCTAGAAGCTCCCGGGCGAGTGTCGGGTAGTCGAGCCAGGCACCATCCGGGCCACGCCGCCAGGATCCGAGGTGTACCTCGTAGATCGAAAGCGGAGCGTGACGCCAATCCCGGCTCCGGCGTGCGGTCAGCCAGATGTCGTCGGACCAGATGAACCGGGAGGGGGGGGACACCTGGCTTGCGGTTGCCGGACGCAGTTCGCATTGCTCGGCATAGGGATCGGCTTTGAGCAAGCGTTCCCCGGTCTCACCGTTGTGGATCTCATACTTGTAGAGGCTGCCCACCGGAAGCGCCGGAATGAAGACCTCCCAAAGCCCTCCTTCCCGCCGGCGCATGGGATGCCGGCATCCATCCCAGCCGTTAAAATCACCGACAACACTCACCCGGTCAGCATGCGGGGCCCAGACGGCGAAGGCCACTCCGGAGACCTCCCGGGTCCGTCGCACGTGCGCGCCGAGCCAGCGGTAGACATGCCAGTGATGTCCTTCACCGAACAGTTGCCAGTCATAATCAGGAACCTGCCAGGAGGCGAGTGGATCAGGAGTCGTGCCAGAAACTCGGGTCATTGCATCAGCAGCAGTCGGTCAGCGTCCGAATACTCGGACCCAGTGACTCGAGCGGGCCGGGAGATCGGATGGAATCTGATCCCAGGAAAAGCGCCAGCGCCAGTTTCCGCTCTCGGTGCCTGGGGTGTTGATCCGGCTCCCTTCGCCGAGGCCAAGCCAGTCCTGGAGCGGGATCACCGCGAGTTGCGCAACCGAAGCCAAAGCAGCAAGCACGAGGCTCCAGGCCATCGACTCGTGTTCCCGGCCACAGTATTCGCGGACCCGCGTACGGGTTTGAGGATCGAGGGTCAATCCCCAAGCCTCGCTCGGCGGATTGTCATGGGTCCCGGTATAAACCACCGCATTCGGCACATGATGATGGGGAAGATGCGGGTTGTCCTGCGTCCCGTCGAACGCGAACTGGAGCACGCGCATCCCGGGAAGTCCGAAACGGTCCCGCAAGGCGACGACCGGCTTCGTGATCACGCCAAGATCCTCGGCAACGAGGGGTAAGGGGCCATAAGCACGGGCCAGGGCCTCGAGGAGCGCTTGGCCTGGGACCTCATGCCAATGCCCGTCACGGGCCGTTTTCGACTGGGCAGGGATCTCCCAGGTCGCCTCGAGTCCACGGAAATGATCCAGCCTGAGCGCATCGAACCGCGTGAGTTCGACACCCACCCGGTCGATCCACCACGCGTAGTTTTCGGCTGCGATCTCGTCCCAATCATAGAGCGGATTGCCCCAGCGCTGCCCGTCGGTACTGAAATAATCCGGCGGGACACCTGCCACGACTCGCGGCTGACCCGCATCATCCAGGCGAAAAAGCCTCCGGTTTTTCCAGACGTCCACGCTGTGGTGGGCCACAAACATCGGCAGATCGCCCAACAGGAAAAGGCTTTGGCGACGGGCATGCTCGCGAAGCGCCTGCCACTGGGTTGCGAAGAGAAACTGCTCAAAACGGATCTGGTCGATCCCATCGGCCTGATCCTGGCGGATCGCATCGAGCGCAGTGGGCTCACGGTCACGGAGGGGTTGGGGCCAGCTGACCCAGGAAGCCCCACCCTGCAGGACGTCGATCACACTGAAGAGTGCAAAATCGTCGAGCCATGGGCACTCGGCGCAAAACCGGGAAAGGCGTCCCATCCAGTCGGGATCCGCCTGTCTCAGAAACCCCGCATACGCGGCCTGCAGGCGTTCCCGGCGGTGTGCGCGGGCTTGGACCGGGTCCGTGATACCACTTCGGAAGCCATCGATCCAGCCGAGTTCAACCAAGGGCTCGAGCCCGATCAACTCCGGATCTCCGGCACAGGAGGATTTGGCGAGATAGGGCGAACCGGATGCATCCGGTGGCCCCACCGGGAGTACCTGCCAGACCGACCAGCCACAGGACACCGAAAAATCGACGAACCGGGCTGCCTGAGGACCGAGATCGCCATTCCCGGGTCCATCCGGCAAGGAACGGACCGGCAGGAGAACCCCCGCCCGGCGCTGGGCCCAAAGGGCGTTTTCACGCGCTGCTGTCACTCGAGGTTTTCAACCGATTGGCGCATCACGCCGCCCCCCTCAGGCTGGCCTTGCCCACGGCTGAGGACGTGGGCCAACTCGGGAGTCGGGGATTCACCGAGATAACGGTAGAGTGCCGTGAGGTGACGGCGGAAGAGTTTTTCGAAGTCCGAAACGGCTTCCTGCGGGTTGTAATCCCCAAGCCACCAGAACCAGTCTGAACTTTCGCAGATCGCGAGCCTGCGTAAGACGTCCGCGTGGGCCGGCGGGGTCAAGTGCCGGTCTCGAAGTACCGCGTCAAAGGCTGCCTTTGCACGCGAGAGGAGCTCCCATCCCTGGTTCTTGTCAGGCGAGCCGAGCCAGGTGGAAAACGTGCCATAGACCCAGCTCCCGGCAACCAAGCGCGGGAGGGTTCGAACCGGAAGACCCTCGTCCAGCGCTTCGGAAAAGGTTGTGAGTTTGAGGAGCGGGTGATGAGACAGTGCCCGGTAGAGGCCCTCCAGGAAATAATACCCGTTTGCCGGGTAGGATTCCCAGGCGTTTTCACCATCGAGAAAGATCGTGACGATACCCCCTGGGTCGGTCGGGGCCAGGGACTCGAGTGCATGAACCAGATTCGCCACGGCATCATCACCATGCCAGTTCGCATACTGGAACCCGATACGGTCGGAGAGCTCATCATTCCGGAAAAAGCATGCACACCCCTCCCCGCCCAGCCGGTATGCAGTGGTGAGTGGCGCCCCAGGGTCACTGTGCCCGAGTACCGCCGCCCCACTCACAGTCCAGTCGAATCCATATTCCCCGAGCAACTTGAGGGTGGCCTCACTCAGTGCGCCCTCTGAAGGCCAGCAACCGCGCGGACGCCTCGAGAACACGCGCTCGAAGACCTTGAGGCCTTCTTCAACATGCCAATGTGCCCGTGTCAGCCCATCCGGATAACGGGTTTCGGGCAAGGGCACATCCGGCATGGCTTCCCGTGCGGATCGAAAATCGATCAAAAGCGGGACGATCGGATGACTGTAGGGCGTCATCGAAAGTTCGATGCGACCCGCATCCGCGAGGCGCCGGTAGCGCGGAATCACATCGGCGATCCAGATGCCCATCTCGCGCACGAACTCACGGCGTTGCCGGGGTTCATAACCACTCTGCTGGCTGATCAGCCCCTTCACAAATGCCGATGAGCGCTTGAGGGTCTCCCCCACCCACGCCAGGTGATACCAGGTCAGGAGATCCGCCAGGAAGGCCTCATCCGGGACTGCAGTCGGGTCGGCCAGTTGGGCATCAGCCCTTTGGGCGAGGGCGAAATAGGCCGGGTAGGCAGCAACCAGTCGCTCCCGGTTGGCCCGCAATGCCCAGGCCATGAGTTCCCGACGGTGGCGTGGTGATTCGGGGAACCTCTCAGCGGCAAGCGCCCGGAGCAGGGGATCCCGCAAAGGCTGACCGGTGAAAAAATAGGCATGGATCTGGTTTGCGTAGTCTTCGACCTGTTCCAGCAAGACGGGCGTAAAGTTGACCACGGCCCGTGCGCCGGACTCGCTTTCAAGATGCGCGGCCATGTCCGTGTAGTCTTTGATCGCATGGAGATAGGTCCAGGGCAGACGGTATTCGCCGCTCTCCGGATCGCGGTAGTCCGGCTGATGCATATGCCAGCCGAGAACCACGCGCAGCCGCGTGTCCATCTGGGTTAGATCACTCATCTGTACTCACGTTTGTCTTGGATCGTGCGTCTCAGTCTTCTTCAGTCATCAGCATGTGCCCGACGCAAACCCGGCACAGTAGGCATTATACATTTTGTTATCATTGGCTCCCCGGGACGGGCTCGAACCGCCGACCCGGTGATTAACAGTCACCTGCTCTACCAGCTGAGCTACCGGGGAACCTCGGCCAATTCTACTGGCAGGGAAGCTATGCCGTCAAAGGAATTGGGGGAGTCTCCTTCCTCTTGGGTCTATGGCTCGAGAAGCGGAACTCGCCGGATGAGGTACTCCTTGAATTCACGACTGAGTTGCGGGTGCTTGAGTCCGAGTTCGACACAGGCCTCGAGGTAGCCCAGCTTGTCCCCACAATCATAGCGGGTGCCGTCGAATGCATAGCCGAGGACCTGCTCGGTTGCGAGAAGCTGCCCGAGGGCGTCCGTCAGCTGGATCTCCCCTCCCCGTCCGCGCCCGGTCTTTTCCAGGCATTCCATGATCTCGGGCATGAGAAGGTAGCGTCCGATGACCGCAAGATCCGAAGGGGCCTGCCCGGGATCGGGCTTTTCGACGATGGACTGGATGCCGTAAAGGCGCTCCCCGATTTTCTCGGGCTGGATGATGCCATAGCGCGAAGCGTGTTCCCGGGGTACCCGTTCGAGTGCCACGACGCTACCACCATGCCGCTCATGGATCCCGAGGAGCTGTTCGAGGACGTTCCCGGAAGCAGGCGGGGAATCGATCAGGTCATCCGCCAGGACCACAAAGAAAGGCTCTCGGCCCACGACCGGTGCCGCACACAAGACCGCGTGGCCGAGACCCAGAGCCGCCTGCTGGCGGATGTAGATCGCCGAGGCGGAACGCGGAAGAATGTCCTTGACCTGATCCAGGAGATCGGGTTTTTCACGTTCGAGCAGTTCATTTTCCAGCTCATAGACCCGGTCGAAATGATCCTCGATCGCACGCTTGTTCCGGTTCGTGACAAATACCAGGGTCTCGACGCCAGCCGCCAGCGCTTCCTCCACCGCATACTGGATGAGCGGCTTGTCGACAACCGGAAGCATCTCCTTCGGGCTCGCCTTCGTGGCTGGCAGGAAGCGCGTGCCGAGACCAGCCACCGGGAAAACGGCGGTCCGAATCCGCCCCCCTATCTTCAGCGTATTCACTTGATCAGGCTCTCGTCTTCGTTTCAGGTGATCCAGGGTTTCCGATAGGTGCGCTTGCCAGGCAAAACGGGCAAGGGGTGATCGAGGTCCGGAGGGACGTATCCCTGGTCGAGCCCTCGGAGCTGCTCCTCGAGCAACTCCCTCGGGACGAGCGTATCCCAGCGACGGCAGCTCGGGCATTTCCAGACGTGCGAACGCAGCTCGTAGCCGCACTCTTCACAGACGTAGCGGATGGTGAACCGGAATATCGGCAACAGTGCAGCGCGGACCGCCGCCGCCGGGATCGCCGTCGCCTGGGTTACCCCACAGAGCGACTGCAGGAACGGATGGCGGGTGGCCAGCCCTTCGATCCAGGGACTCACCTCGACGTCGGGGATTTCAGGCGTGAGGATCATGGCCTGCGCGATGGCGTCACATTCCTCGTCGGTGAGCGTGGCCTCGCCGAGCACGCGCTCGAGCCCGCCGCGTCTCGGGACGCTCTTGAGGAGCAGGGCGAGGTCCGGAAGGGTGAGCGGAGCGAGGATCGGCTTGAGCAGGAAAGCCTGTTCGAGGTCCTCGATCGCGCGGGCATCGTTCCCCTGCCGCTCCCAGAACCGGCCGATCAGGGCGTGGGCGCGGACGGAATGCGGATTGTGGGTCAGGGCCAGCTGGAAGTGGGACCGGGCCCCCTGGTAATCCTGGTAGGCGAGTGCCTGTTCCCCGAGTTCGCATTCATAATGGGCCATGAACCGGCCATAGGAGAGGCCGCTCGCCTGCTCCAGTTTCCGGGCCGCCCGGAGCGCATCTTCCCAATCCCGCTGGTTCTCATGGATGTGGATGAGCTGCAGCAACGCAGGCCGGCGCCAGGGCTTATCCTCGAGAAGTTCCTGGAAAAGCCGCTCCGCGCGGTCATAGAGTCCAGCCGACACGTAGTCGGATGCGAGTTCATAAAGTGCCGAAAGCCGCTCCGCCCGGTCGAGATGGGTCCGCGCGACGAGGTTCTGGTGCATCCGAATGGATCGCTCGAGTTCGCCCTTGCGTCGGAAAAGCCGGGCGACCGCCAGCTGGATTTCAATGATTTCGGGATTTTCGTCCGCCAGTTTGAGAAAGACTGTGAGCGCCTCGTCCGGCTGCTCATCAAGGAGATATTGGAGCCCCTGGAAATAACGGGCGTTGGCCACTTTCCGGTGCCGTTTGCGGGCCCGTCTCAGAATCGAGCGGTCGAGCGCGAACCAGACGAGCGCGCTCAGCGCAAGCGCCCAGAGCATCACGGCGCTCACATGCCAGAGATTCATCCCGGCGCTCCCGGGCGCGGCCCCTGTTCCGGGTTCGGCTCGATCGGCTTGAAGTGGCCTTTGAGCCGGGTGAGCGTCCCCCCCTTCGGTTCACGCATGAGGCTTCTCAGACGCCAGGCGAGTCGGATCCGACCCGGGAGGAGGAGCGCCGAAGCCACGAAGAAGCCCATGAGAAAGCCCAGAAGCGCCAGCATGAACAAGGGGGTCGAGTAGCTCCACACAAAGAGCTTGAGCTTCACGACCGCCGGGTTCTCGAGGGCGAAGGCGATGAGCACGACGAGAAGTGCCAAGGCCAAAAACCACATGAACCCTCTGATCCACTTTTTCAACCGGTCCTCCAAAGACATGGGCAAGTCTCCGTGAACATTCTAGATCTTCCCGGGTCAACATCCGAGATCCAGCAGGCCCCGGGGGGCGATCGGGTTCCGCTTCAATCCGGCTGGATCGGGGTCTTCGACTGCTCGATTTCCTGGCGGATCGATTTGCCAGGCTTGAAATGCGGGACAAACCGGCCCGGGAGCGCCACGGCCTCCCCGGTTTTCGGGTTCCGGCCGAGCCGGGGCCGGTGATAGTGGAGCGAAAAACTGCCAAAGCCCCGGATCTCGATGCGCCGGCCTTCGGCGAGCGCCCACCCCAGCCGGTCGAGAAGCGTCTTGATCGCGAGCTCGATATCCTGCTGTGGCAGCTGGGGGTAACGTCGGCTGATGTACTCGATGAGTTCGGATCGCGTCATCACCCATCCCTCCTCAAGCGTGAGTATCCAGGACACGCCCAGGGTCTTCTCTAGGGAAGACCGACCGGGATTCAGGAATCCTTGGCTTCATGGGACTGTTCTTTGATGAGATCGCCGATCGTGGGCACGAAGTTGGATGCGCGTTTCGAATAATCGTCGAGGACCCTCGCCTCCTCCTCGATCTCGAGCGCTCTCACGGAAAGTCCAACCGTCCGGGACTTGCGATCGTAACTCACGACGTGGGCCTCGACGTCATCGCCCTCATGGAGGACGGTTCGCGCGTCTTCGACCGCTTCGCGAGCCAGATCCGAGGCGCGGATGTAGCCCTCAATCCCGCTTTCGAGCTCGAGGATGGCACCCTTCGCTTCAACCGACCTGACCCGGGCGTGGACCACACTGCCCTTGGGATGGTCCGAAAGGTAAGCCGTGAACGGATCCTGGGCCAGTTGCTTGATGCCGATCGAGATCCGTTCCCGTTCGGGATCGACCGAAAGCAGGACGGCCTCGATTTCGTCTCCCTTCTTGTAGTTGCGGA
>JAJZNM010000139.1:7413-8053 GCA_021852325.1 Pseudomonadota bacterium | reverse complement strand
CCTCGCCCTCGGGGATTCCTTGCGTTTGGAGGAACACAACCTGATTGCGCTCCTCGTCAAGCATGACCGCCTGTCTGAAGCCGCCGATCTCCTCGCCCAGTACCGGGCGCTCAAGATGCGCCAGGAATCCACGATCGAATGTGCAGTCACGACCGCGGTTCCACTCGACCCTGCCGCGCAGGAGATCTGGACCGCCCAGCTTGCGGCACGGTTCAAGGGCAAGATCCGGCTGATCTGCCAGACGGACGCGGGGCTGCTCGGGGGAGCCGAACTTCGGGTCGGAGACCATGTCTGGGACGCATCGATCCGCGGCCAGCTCGACCAGCTGTCCCGTCTTTTAACCGCTCACGTCTAGAGGTGCATTGGAATGAGTGAAGCCCGAGATCTCAGCCCGGCTGAAATCAGCTCCGTGCTCAAGGCACGAATCCAGCAGTTCGAAGCCGGCGTCACCGAACGGGAAGTCGGAACCATCGTGAGTGTGGCCGACGGCATCGTCCGCATCTATGGACTCGGCGGTGCCCGCTATGGCGAAATGCTCGAGTTCGCGGACGGCACGTACGGACTCGCGCTCAACCTCGAACAGGATTCGGTCGGTGCCGTGGTGCTCGGCGCCTATGCGCAGCTCACCGAAGGCCAGGAA
>JAJZNM010000139.1:0-7403 GCA_021852325.1 Pseudomonadota bacterium | reverse complement strand
GAGGTGATGGCCAGCGAGCTGGTCGAGTTCTCCAACGGGGTGATGGGCATGGCCTTCAACCTCTCGGAGGACTCGGTGGGCATTATCATCCTCGGCGACTACACCGGCATCGAGGAGGGCGACGAGGTCAAGGCGACCGGCCGTATCCTCGAGGTCCCGATCGGGCCCGAGCTCCTCGGCCGCGTCGTGAACCCCTTGGGACAACCGTTGGATGGCGGTGGAGTACTGGGCACGACCGAGACCGCGCCGATCGAAAAAGTGGCCCCGGGGGTGATCGCACGCCAGTCCGTTTCCCAGCCGGTCCAGACCGGGCTCAAGGCGATCGATGCCATGGTCCCGATTGGGCGCGGGCAGCGCGAACTCATCATCGGAGACCGCCAGACCGGGAAGACAGCGCTCGCGATCGACGCCATCATCAACCAGAAGGAGACTGACCTCCATTGCATCTATGTGGCGATCGGGCAGAAGTCTTCGAGTGTGGCCCAGGTCGTGCGTAAGCTCGAGGAGCACGATGTCCTGAAACGCACGATCGTGGTGGCCGCGACGGCAGCGGAAACCGCCGCGCTCCAGTTCATCGCCCCCTATGCCGGTTGCGCCATGGGTGAATATTTCCGGGATCGCGGCGAGGATGCCCTGATCATTTATGACGATCTGACGAAGCATGCGTGGGCGTACCGGCAGATCTCGCTCCTCTTGCGTCGGCCGCCGGGCCGGGAAGCCTATCCCGGCGACGTGTTCTATCTCCACTCCCGTCTACTCGAGCGTGCGGCACGCCTCAACGCAGAGGAGGTCAGCCGGAGAACCGGTGGGGCCGTCCACGGCCGGACCGGCTCGCTCACTGCGCTTCCCATCATCGAGACCCAGGCGGGTGATGTGTCGGCCTTCATCCCGACCAACGTCATTTCCATCACCGACGGGCAGATCTACCTCGAAAATGACCTGTTCAACGCCGGTATCCGCCCAGCCATCAATGCCGGGCTCTCGGTCTCCCGCGTGGGCGGAGCGGCCCAGACTCCGATCATCAAGAAACTGGGTGGAGGGGTGCGGTTCGCGCTCGCCCAATACCGCGAACTGGCCGCCTTCTCCCAGTTCGCCTCCGAACTCGATGAAGTCACGCGGCGACAGCTCGAGCGGGGCCGGCGGGTGACCGAGCTCATGAAGCAGAAGCAGTACAGCCCGCTTTCGATCGCGGAGATGGCCATCTCGCTTTTTGCCGTGAACGAGGGGGATCTTGATGGTCTCGAGGTTCCGGCCATCGGCGAGTTCGAGTCCGCGCTCCATGATTTTTTCCGTTCAGAGGACCCCGCGCTGTTTGCGCGGATCAATGAACGGGGTGAATACAGCCCGGATGTTGCATCCGGTCTCCGTCGCGTCCTCGACGCCTACCGGAAGCAGACGGGGCGCTGACGACGATGGCTGGAACCAAGGAAATCCGCACGCAGATCCGTAGTGTCCAGAGCAATCAGAAGATTACCCGGGCGATGGAGATGGTGGCGGCCAGCAAGGTCCGGCGGGTGCAGGCACGCATGCAGGCGAGCCGTCCCTACGTCGACCGGATGCGGCGGGTCATCGGACATCTCGCGGTGGTCCATCCCGAGTTCCGGCATCCGTTCCTCTTGCCCCGCGAGCCGGTGCGGGGGGTTGGGTTCCTGGTCATCGGCTCCGACCGGGGACTTTGTGGCGGGCTCAATATCAATCTCTTACGGGCCGTGTGGAACGAGGTGCGTCTCCTCGGGAAGGCAGACGTGGCGACCCGGTTTTCGGCGCTTGGCCAGAAGGCTGTGACCGGCTTGCGCAGGCTCAATGTCCAGCTGGTGGCCACGTCCACGCATCTCGGGGACCGCCCCGGCCCTGAAGTGATCGTGGGTCCGCTCCACGCGCTACTCGAGGATTACCGGGCGGGCCGGATCGACCGGCTGGTCGTCGCCTACAACTACTTTGTGAACTCCATGACCCAGAAACCCACGCTCGAGACGCTTCTGCCCTTGCCCGAAAAGCGGGATCCGGAACTGTTCGATCACTG
Organism: Pseudomonadota bacterium; assembly: GCA_021852325.1. Taxonomy (GTDB): domain Bacteria; phylum Pseudomonadota; class Gammaproteobacteria; order JAKAQQ01; family JAKAQQ01; genus JAJZNM01. Next base: position 5,380 of record JAJZNM010000139.1, on the reverse strand, counting down.
GGATTACCTCTATGAACCCGACAGTGTGGATCTTCTCGACACGGTGCTCATGCGCTATCTCGAAGCCGAAACTTACCAGGCGCTCCTCGAGAACATTGCCTCCGAACAGGCGGCACGGATGGTGGCCATGCGCAACGCCTCGGAAAATGCCGGGACCCTGATCGACACCTTGAAACTGGCCTACAACAAGGCACGCCAGGCCGCGATCACGCAGGAAATTGCGGAAATCGTGGGCGGTGCCGCCGCCGTCTGATGATGAACCGAGTGGATTAACCTGCCGAGAGCAACACATGAGTGAAGGTCGCATTGTCCAAATCATAGGTGCCGTGATCGACGTCGAGTTTCCGCGCGAGTCGGTTCCACGGGTGTATGACGCGCTCCGGGTCGAGGAAACCGGGCTCGTGCTCGAGGTTCAGCAGGAACTCGGTGACGGGCGGGTCCGGACGATCGCCATGGGCCCGAGCGAGGGGCTGAGGCGCGAGAGTTCGGTCGTGAACACCGGCCGGAGGATCTCGGTTCCGGTTGGGCGCGCCACCCTCGGCCGGATCATCGATGTTCTGGGTGAACCGGTCGATGAAGTGGGCCCCGTGGCGGCTGAGACCCGCTGGGAGATTCACCGCGAGCCTCCGAGTTTCGAGGAGCAGGCTGGATCGACCGAACTCCTCGAGACCGGGATCAAGGTGATCGATCTCCTGTGCCCCTTCGCCAAGGGTGGCAAGGTCGGGCTCTTCGGAGGCGCCGGAGTCGGCAAGACGGTCAACATGATGGAGCTGATCCGCAACATCGCGATCGAGCATACGGGGTATTCGGTTTTTGCGGGCGTCGGGGAAAGGACCCGTGAAGGCAATGATTTCTACCACGAGATGAAGGAATCCCGTGTGCTCGACAAGGTGGCACTCGTCTATGGCCAGATGAACGAGCCGCCCGGCAACCGCCTGCGCGTGGCGTTGACCGGGCTCACGCTGGCTGAGTATTTTCGCGACGAGGGACGGGATGTCCTGCTCTTCATCGACAACATCTACCGTTTCACGCTCGCTGGAGTCGAAGTCTCGGCGCTCCTCGGCCGTATGCCCTCGGCGGTTGGATACCAGCCGACGCTGGCCGAGGAAATGGGTCAGCTCCAGGAACGCATCACCTCGACGCGCAAGGGGTCGATCACCTCGATCCAGGCGGTCTACGTTCCGGCCGACGATCTCACCGACCCCTCACCGGCCACGACCTTCGCTCACCTCGATGCGACGGTCGTCCTGTCGAGGCAGATTGCCGAGCTCGGCATCTACCCGGCCGTCGATCCCTTGGATTCGACGAGCCGCCAGCTGGATCCTCTGGTCGTCGGTGCGGAGCACTACGACACGGCCCGGGCCGTCCAGGCCGTCCTCCAGCGTTACAAGGAACTCCGCGACATCATCGCGATTCTCGGGATGGATGAGCTCTCTGAAGAAGACAAGGTGACGGTGGCACGGGCACGGAAGATCCAGCGCTTCCTGTCGCAGCCTTTCTTCGTGGCGGAGGTGTTCACCGGATCACCCGGCAAATATGTGCCGCTCAAGGAGACCATCCGGGCCTTCCGCGGGATTGTTCAGGGCGAATATGACGCGCTGCCGGAACAGGCGTTCTATATGGTCGGGCCGATCGACGAAGCTGTGGCCAAAGCCAAAGCCGTGTAGACTCCAGTGGCGATGGTCATGCGGGTGGATGTGGTGAGCCTCGAAGCCTCGATCTTTTCGGGGGAGGCGGAGATGGTCTTTGCCCCTGCTGAGCGCGGCGAGGTCGGGATAGCCCCGCGCCATGCGCCTTTCCTCACGCGGCTCAAGCCCGGAGAGCTCCGGATCCAGCTGCCGGGGGAGACCCTGTCTTTTTTCGTTTCGGGCGGGATTCTCGAAGTCCAGCCTCACCAGGTCACGGTGCTCGCCAACACCTCGATCCGGACCGATGCCATCGACGAGGCCCGGACACTCGAGGCCAAGCAGGCCGCCGAAGCGTCACTGGCCTCGAACCCGGAGGCGATCGATGTGGCACGGGCGGAAGCCGAACTCCTCGAAATGACGGAACGTCTCAGGGTCCTCGAACGCGCCCGCAAGCGGGGGCAACTCAAATGATGGAATCACGCCGGATGGACGGGTCCGTCGTCTAGCGATGCGTGACACGCCCGCCCGCCCGCTTCTCGTGATCCTCGCTGCGGGTGACGGGACCCGCATGCACTCGAGACGGCCCAAGGTCCTCCAGGAACTCGCCGGGCGTCCGCTGCTTGCGTGGGTACTCGAAACGGCACGGGCACTCGATCCGACCGAGATCCGGGTCGTGATCAGTCCCAAGACCCAGGCGGTTCGCGAGGTCTTCCAAGACGCCGATCTCCACTTTGTAGACCAGGGCGAACCTTTGGGAACCGGACATGCCGTGCGGGTCGCGCTCGCCCGGGTCGAGGGCAATCCCCGTGTGCTCGTCCTCTATGGGGATGTCCCGCTGATTCCCTTGGATGAGCTCCACGCACTCCTCAACGTCGCAGGGCCCGGACAGCTGGCCCTGCTCACGGCTGAACTCGACGACCCCCGGGGCTATGGCCGCATCCTCCGTGACCCGGAAGGAAACCTCCGTGGGATCGCCGAAGAGGCGGATCTCGCTGCTCCCCGGGACCGGGCGATCCATGAAATCAATACCGGGGTACTCGCCGCGCAGGCACGCGATCTCGTGACACTCCTGCCCCGGATCCGGAATGACAATGCGCAGCACGAGTTTTATCTGACCGATCTCGTCGCCCAGGCCCTGGATGCCGGATTCCAGGTGATCACCCGTCTCGCAGCCGATGCCGGCCGGACGCTCGGGATCAACCGGGCGGGGGATCTCGCCACCGCGGAAAACACGGTCCGTGCCCTCCAGGTCGCGAGACTCCTGGATCAGGGTGTCCGGATCCGGGATCCGGCGCGGTTTGATTTGCGCGGTACCCTCGAGGCCGGGAGGGATGTGGAGATCGATGTCGGCGTCATCCTGGAAGGCGCGGTCCGGCTGGGTGATGGGGTGCGCATCGGTCCGTATTCCGTCCTGCGGGATGTCGAACTCGGCGCCGAGAGCGAGGTATTTTCCCATTGTGTCCTCGATGGAGTGAAGGGCGGGGAACGGGTCCGCATCGGTCCTTTCGCGAGGATCCGTCCGAAGACCCGGCTCGGCCCAGGCGATCGCATCGGCAACTTTGTCGAGATCAAAAACTCGAGCCTGGGCCGTGACAGCAAGGCGAACCACCTGTCTTATGTCGGCGATGCCGAAATCGGCAACGGGGTCAATCTTGGAGCCGGAGTCGTCACGGTCAACTACGATGGCGCGAACAAGCACCGGACCGTGATCGAGGACGATGTGATGGTCGGCTGTGATGTCCAGCTCGTGGCACCCGTGACGATCGGCCGCGGCGCATTCATCGGCGCCGGATCGACCATTGTCCGTGATGCCCCCGCCGGTGGGCTCACGCTTGCGCGGAGCGAGCAGAAAACGATCCCGGACTGGAAGCGTCCGGGACCGAAGGGCTGATTCCGGTGTGCGGCATCATCGGAGCGGTGGCGCCAACCGACGTGGTCCCGACCCTGCTCGAAGGACTCCACCGGCTCGAATACCGCGGTTATGATTCGGCGGGCCTTGCCCTCATCGACGAACACGGCGAGATCGTCCGCAGGCGTCAGCCAGGGAAAGTCGCGACACTGGAGCAGGCGGTCTTGACGGAGGGGCTTCAGGCCAGGATCGGCATTGCACACACCCGCTGGGCGACCCACGGCGTGCCATCCGAATCGAATGCTCATCCCCACCTGTCGCACGGGATCGCACTCGTCCACAACGGCATCATCGAGAACTACGTCCGGCTCCGCGAGGAACTCGCGGCCAAGGGCTACCGGTTCGAATCCGATACCGATACCGAGGTCGTCGCCCATCTCCTCCACGAGATCCGGGGGGGAGTGCCCGATCTCCGGAACACCCTCATTGAGGCCCAGAACCGGCTCGAGGGCGCCTATGCCCTCGTGGCCATGGATGTGCGGGAACCGGACCGACTGGTGGCTGTCCGGATGGGTTGCCCGATGGCGGTGGGGCTCGGCCAGCAGGCCACATTTGTCGCCTCCGATGTTGCAGCGCTCCTGCCCTGGGCGCAGGATTTCCTGTTTCTCGATGATGGCGAAGTGGCTGAAATCAGATCTCCCGGTGACGGCGCTCCCGCCTGCCGGGTCTCGGATCGCAGAGGCCATCCCGTCTCCCGGACCCCAATCCACTCGCTGCTCTCGCCGGATGCGGCCGAACGAGGTTCCTACCCGCACTTCATGCTCAAGGAAATCCACGAGCAACCCCGTGCCGTAAGCGAGTCGCTCGAACAGCGCATCAGCCGTGAGCACGTCCTCTCGGCCGCATTGGGTCCAAAGGCCGTGGGCATCCTGCCGCGCGTCCAGGCCGTGAGCCTGGTTGCCTGCGGGTCGAGTTTCCATGCTGCGCTTCTCGCGCGCAACTGGATCGAGCGCCTCGCCGGGTTTCCGGTCTCGGTCGAGGTCGCGAGCGAGTATCGCTACCGGGAAGTCGCGGTCCCGGATGGCTGCCTCTTCATCGCGATTTCGCAGTCGGGCGAGACGGCGGATACCCTGGCGGCCTTGCGCCGCGCCAAGACCCTGCCTTATGTCGGACAGCTGTCCATCTGCAATGTCCCGGAAAGCGCGATGATGCGGGAATCCCCGCTCACCCTCCTGACCCGCGCCGGTCCGGAAATCGGGGTGGCCTCGACCAAGGCATTCGTGACCCAGCTCGCGGTCCTTCTCCTCTTGAGCCTGATCCTCGCAAAAGCCCGGAACCGGCTGGATCCGGTAGCCGAGCAGGAAGCGGTCCAGGAACTCCATCATCTTCCGCTCCTCGTCGAAGAGATGCTCGGACTCGATGCCGAGGTGGCGGGTTTGGCCCAGGACCTTGCTGCCTATGATCATGCCCTCTTCATTGCTCGGGGCGACCACTATCCGATCGCCCTCGAGGGCGCCCTCAAGCTCAAGGAGATTTCCTACATCCATGCCGAGAGCTGCCCGGCGGGCGAACTCAAGCATGGCCCCCTGGCACTGATCGATCCCCGCATGGCCGTGATCGCGCTCCAGCCCACGAACGAGATCTCGAGCAAGCTCCACTCGAATCTCGAAGTGATCCGGGCCCGTGGCGGGCATTTGTACCTGCTGACGGATCCCGGATACGACGCGCAGGCCACGAAGGCGCGCAAGATCGTGACGTTGCCGAAGGCGCCATCCACCCTCCTCTCGCCGATCGCCTACACGATTCCGCTCCAGCTTCTCGCCTACCATGTCGCGATCCTCCGGGGAACGGATGTCGATCAGCCACGCAATCTTGCGAAGTCGGTCACAGTGGAATAGGCAAG
>JAJZNM010000072.1 GCA_021852325.1 Pseudomonadota bacterium | reverse complement strand
CACCGCGCATCAGGATCAGGGCATCAGCCACGCCATGACGCCCATGGACGCCAAGACTGCACGCCCAGCTGGGTCCCTGGCCTCATCAGATCCACACCCAGCCCGGATTCGTGCCGACAAGCCTGGCGCAGCCTGCCCGTCAAGGAATAAATCACCAGGATGAACTCACCCGTTGCGGATTTCTGGCCCATCTCACCCGCCCCTCTTCATGGACTCCTGGACGAATCTATTCAGCGTGCACGCGCTATAATGACAAGTACCTGTACCAGAACGAGAAAGGGGGATTTCATGCACCCACACTGGTCCTTCGAAATTGACAGCGACCGACTGGCTTGGCTCGCCATCGACCACCCCGAAAGCGGTACGAACACGCTCAGCCGGATGGTCGTTCAGGAACTCGGCGAGAGGATCCGTGAGATCGCGGCCCAGTCGCCCCGGGGGCTCGTGATCTACTCAAAGAAGAAAAGCGGCTTCATCGCGGGTGCCGACATCAAGGAGTTCACGACCCTGAAGAATGCAGACGATGCCCTGCACCTGATCCGGGGTGGACAACAAGTCTTCTCGGAGATCGAACGTCTACCCTTTCCGACTGTGGCGCTCATCCATGGATTTGCGATGGGCGGCGGACTCGAGCTGGCACTGGCCTGCCGCTACCGCCTGGCCGTCCGTGGGAGTGCTCGTCTTGGGCTTCCCGAAGTCAAGCTGGGCATCCATCCGGGATTCGGGGGAACGGTACGCAGCGTCCGCCTGCTCGGCGTGCAATCGGCCATGCGGCTTATGCTCCGGGGCGAGCCAGTCCATGGAGAGACCGCTTTGAAGATGGGTCTCGTGGACCGCCTGGTTGATGGCGACAATACCCACGCGGCTGCCCGAGATTTCCTCCTGCATCCTCCCGCACCCCATCACCCCCCATTCATGGCCGCCGTGCTCGAGTGGTCGCTCGCCCGTTCATGGGTTGCCCGGCGCCTGCGGGGCGAACTCCGTAGGCATGTCCGCGAGGAGTTCTATCCGGCCCCCTACGCCATCGTCGCGCTTTGGGAACGCTTCGGAAAGTCGGGAAGCCCCGCCCATTACGAAGCCGAAGCCCATTCGATCGCGAATCTCATGTCCTCGCCCACGGCCCGCAATCTCGTCCGGGTGTTCCTGCTCCAGGATCACCTCAAGGGGCTCGGCAAGAAATCGGATCTCGAGCTCAAGCGCGTCCATGTCATCGGTGCCGGTGTCATGGGCGGCGATATCGCGGCCTGGTGCGCGCTGAAAGGCTACACCGTGAGCCTCCAGGATCGCGAAAGCCGCTTCGTCGAACCGGCACTCATCCGTGCCCGCAAGCTCTTCGAGCGCCGACTGCACACACCGGGCGAAATCGAAGCGGCGACCCGACGGCTGGAGATGGATCTTGAAGGTCGCAACGTACCCGATGCAGATGTCGTGATCGAAGCCATTTTCGAAAACCTGGATGCCAAGAAGGCGCTTTACGCCTCGCTCGAACCGAGACTCAAGCCCGGTGCACTGCTCGCCACCAACACCTCGAGTATCCGTCTCGAACGGTTGAGCGCCGATCTCGACGACCCGGGAGGACTCGTCGGCGTCCACTTCTTCAACCCGGTGGCCAAGATGCCGCTGGTCGAGATCGTCCGAACGGCCGGCACCCATGCCGAGTCCCTGACCCGGGCACTCTCGTTCGCACGCCAGATTGACCGTCTTCCCGTGCCCGTACAAAGCGCACCGGGCTTCCTCGTCAACCGGGTACTCATGCCGTACCTCATGGAGGCGATGCTGGCCAGCATGGAAGGCATTCCCTATGAATCGATTGACGAGGCAGCACTCCGCTTTGGCATGCCCATGGGCCCGGTTGAACTTGCGGACACGGTTGGCCTCGATGTGGCCCTGTCGGTCGCGAAAGTGTTTGCCCAGGAACTCAACAAGCCGGTTCCGGAGCTGCTTGAACAGCGGGTCCAGGCGGGCATGCTGGGCAAAAAGACCGGGCGCGGGTTCTACCGCTACCGCAAAGGAAAAGCCGTGAAAGACCACAGCCGTTCTACCCTCAGCCACACCGATCTGCAGGACCGCCTGATCCTGCCCCTGCTGAACGAAGTGGTCGTTTGCCGCCGCGAAAAGATCGTGGAGAACGATGACCTCATCGATGCCGGGGTGATTTTCGGAACCGGATTTGCTCCCTTCCGGGGGGGGCCGCTCCAATACATCCGTGAGACCGGGCCACAGTCCATCTATGAACGGCTCCGGTACTTCGAGGAACGGCTCGGTGAACGTTTCCGGCCCGATCCCGGATGGCAGGATCTTCTGCCGACCGTAACCACCTGAACCCCAGGACCACCGGGAACCGATGCATTTCGAAACCCCTCCCCACGACCGCGCAGCAACCGTAGCGACCTTGGCCATGCCCAAGGATACGAACGGAGTCGGCGACATTTTCGGCGGCTGGCTCATGTCGCATGCCGATATCGCTGGCGCGATTCTGGCCTATCGGGTCGCAGGTGGACGGGTCGTCACGGTTGCGGTGAACGAGTTTGTGTTCCTGCGTCCGGTCTACGTCGCCGACGTCGTGAGTTTTTACACGGATCTCAAACGGACTGGCCGGACATCGGTCACGATCGATGTATCGGTTTTTGTGCAACGCCCGACGGATCCGGGTGATATTGAAAGCCACCTCGTCTCGACCGCACAACTCACCTATGTTCACATCGATGAGAACCAGCGGCCGAGCCCCATCGACCCGATGCGGGTAGCTCGATCTCCCTCCTGAAGCGCGGCAGGCGGATGCCGCTCCTAGGCCGACGCGTCTTGAAGCCAGTCTTCGACGGCCTGGAGGCACTCGGTAAGCCGAGTCACGACCCGAAGATCGCCTGCCGCTTCGTGACCTTGGCGGGCCACGTTTCCGCGCGGCACCAGGCCCTTCTTGAATCCGTGCTTGACAGACTCGCGTAAACGCTCCTCGCCGCCAAAAACCGGGCGAATCTCCCCGTTGAGCCCCACTTCCCCGAACGCCACGAGATCCTTTGGCAGTGGCCGGTCCGTGAGGCTCGACCAGACCGCGAGGAGCACCGGGAGGTCGACTGCAGTCTCGTTGATCCGGAGCCCGCCGACCACGTTGACGAACACATCGCGTCCCGCGACCGATTGCCCGCTATGCCGGTTGAAAATCGCGAGCAAAAGTGACAAGCGCGTTGAATCCGTGCCGACCGTGATCCGCCGCGGGGGCATCGATTGTGCATCATCCACAAGCGCCTGCACCTCGACCAGGAGGGGACGGTTTCCCTCCCGCGTGACCGTGACAGCGCTGCCACTCACCCCTTCGAGCCGGCTCGACAGGAAGATCGCCGAGGGGTTGCGCACTTCGCGCAATCCATTTTCGGCCATGAGGAAAATCCCGGTCTCATTGGCCGCGCCGTAGCGGTTCTTGACCGAACGGATGATGCGGTAACGGCTCCCGAGATCGTTCTCAAAATAGAGCACGGTATCGACCAGGTGTTCAAGAACCCGGGGACCGGCAATAGCCCCCTCCTTGGTCACATGGCCGATGATGAAAAGCGCAGAGCCGGTGGTCTTCGCAAGCCTCACGAGCGCGGCCGTCGATTCACGGAGCTGGGTGACCGATCCCGGGGCCGACTCGACCCGATCGCTATAAACCGTCTGGATCGAATCGATCACCACCATTCGGGGGCTTGCCTTCTGGATCACCGGGATGATGGTCTCGAGATGGGTCTCGGCCACCAGTGACAGGTGAGGGCAATCGAGTCCGAGGCGGCGACTTCTCGAGGCCACTTGGAGTGGCGACTCTTCACCGCTCACATAGATCACGGGCTCCTGTCGCGCCAGATATGCACCGGCCTGGAGTAGCAGAGTCGATTTCCCGATACCCGGGTCACCCCCGACCAGGACCACGGATCCGGGAACGAATCCCCCGCCGAGCACCCGGTCGAGTTCTCCGAGTCCGGTTGCATGACGCTCCTCACGATCTCCTTCGACCTCATCGAGCATCTGCACATCCGCCGGATGTCCGGCCGGGTGGGCTGCCTTGGCCGCGCTTCTGGCGTGGGCTTTCGTGACACGCGTCTCCTCGATCAGCGTATTCCAGGCACCGCACTCTGGACAACGGCCAGCCCAGCGTGGCGCTTCCGCCCCACAGGCCTCACAGCGATACGCGGTCGACAGTCTGGACATGATCGGTCTGCTCTTCAGGGACATCCACGCGTTCGTGCCGCACTCGTTGGGCGACACCACAGAGGAGTTCATAGGGGATGGTTCCGGCATGACGGGCGACTGTCTCGACGGGCAGGTCACGGCCCCAAAGGGTCACCGGCGAGCCGATCGCAACCGGATGGGAGCCGAGATCGACGGCGATCATGTCCATGGACACACGGCCGGCCAGGGGCACGATCCGGCCCGCCACCGTGACCGGCGTACCACTCGGGGCATGGTAGGGATACCCATCACCATAGCCGGCCGCCGCGATTCCGATCCACCCATCCGCCTCTGCCTGGAACACGCCGCCATATCCGACCCGGTCCCCTTGGTGGACGCGTTTGATTGCCATGATCTCGGTCGCAAAGGTCATCACGGGTTTCAAGCCCATCGCCTCCACGAGACGGCCCGGGACAGGCGAGACCCCGAACAGGAGAAGCCCTGGGCGCACCCAGTCGGCATGGCATTGCGGATACTGGAGGATGGCAGCCGAGTTGGCGAGGCTCCGGGGACCCGGCCGCCCCTGGGTCACACGCCAGAATGCCGCAAGCTGCGCTTCCACCCCTGGATGACCGGGCTCATCTGCCGAGGCGAGATGGGTCATGAGGCCCGGATCCGTGGCACTGAGCCGGGCGACCCGGCCATGGATGTCCGGAAACTCGTGCAACGAGAAACCCAGACGATGCATGCCGGTGTCGATCTTGATCCAGAGTCTCGGCCAGCGCCGGGGTGTGGCTTCCAAGACGGTGAGCGCCGCCTCTGCATGCACGACGAGTTCGAGTCCTGCCTCCCAAGCCGCCTGGATCTCGTCTGGCCCGAACAGGCCCTCGAGCAGCAGGATTGGCTGGCGGATGCCGGCTTCCCGTAGCAAGAGCGCTTCTTCGAGACAGGATACCGCAAGCCCGTCCGCCTCGCGGAGCGCATGGGCCACGGGGATCAAGCCATGACCGTAGCCGTTGGCCTTGATGACTGCCCAGAGGCGTGCTCCGGAAACGCGCTGCCGGATCGTTCGGAGGTTGTCACGTAGCGCGGCAAAATCGATCCTCGCGACGGCCGGTCGGCTCATCGGAATGCCGCCGTGGCCCATCCACGGCACATACCGCCCCGCCCCGCCCCGGTCTGGGAACCGGGTTTCAGGCGTGCGGAGGCCGCACAGGCAGGATGCCTGGGCCCGGGGTCACCCATAATGGGATTCCGTGGCCAGGTTTTCAAAGCGGGTATAGGGTGCAAGAAACGTGAGCCGGAGGTCTCCGATCGGACCATTCCGGTGCTTGCCGATGATCACCTCCGCGATTCCCTTGTCCGCGCTCTCGGAGTTGTACATCTCGTCCCGGTAGATGAACACGATGAGATCGGCATCCTGCTCGATGCTGCCCGAATCGCGCAGATCCGACATGACCGGCCGCTTGTTGGGGCGTTGTTCCAGGTTGCGGTTGAGCTGGGAAATCGCGATGACCGGGACATCGAGTTCCCGGGCCATGGCCTTGAGCCCACGGGAGATTTCGGAGATCTCCATGGTCCGATTTTCACTGGTTTTCGGGACCTGCATGAGCTGCAGGTAATCGACGATGACGAGCCCGAGCCCATGACGGTGCTTGAGGCGGCGGGCGCGGGCGCGGACCTCGGTCGGTGAGAGCGCGGGCAGATCATCAATGTAAAGCGGGGTACCGGTCAAAAGCTGCACCGTTGCCGTGAGCCTTGGCCAGTCCGCTTCCTCGAGCTGGCCGGTCCGCACATGAGATTGGTCGATCCGCCCCAAAGAGGACAGAAAGCGCAGGACCAGTTGTTCCGCTGACATTTCCATGCTGAAGATCGCGGTTGGCACCTGGTACTTGATGGCAGCATGTTCAGCGATGTTGAGTGCAAAACTCGTCTTGCCGCTCGAGGGTCGGCCAGCCACCACGATCAGGTCACCCTTCTGGAGACCGGAAGTCATGCGGTCGAAATCGACCAACCCGGTGGCCACGCCGGTCAACGCCTGCTTTGAATGATAGAGCGCGTCGATACGATCGAGTGTCTGGTGGAGCATACGGGGCAGGTCGACAAACGTATCCCGGCCCCGGAACCGTTCGTCGGACAGGCTGAAGATGCGCGACTCGGCATCATCCAGGATGTCCGCGAGAGATCGGCCCTCCGCATGGAGCGCCTGCGCCGTGACCTCGGTGCCCACATGGATGAGCTGTCTCAGGAGCGAATGTTCACGGATGATCGTGGCATAGGCATGGGCATTGGCTGCCGTGGGCGTGTCATGCATGAGTTGCGTGAGGTAGCCCGTGCCGCCTGCCTCCGCCATGTGACCCGTCTGCTCGAGCCGTTCGGACGCCGTCACGAGATCGACGGGCTTGTTTTCCTGGAACAAGGAGGACAGTGCCTCGAACACGACCTGGTGGTCCCGCCGGTAAAAGTCCTCTGTGCGCACCATGTCGGAGACTTCGGGCCAGACGGAGTTGTCGAGCAGCAACCCGCCGAGAAAGGCCTGTTCCGCCTCATCCGAATGGGGCGGTCCCGCAACCCGGGGCCGATCGGAATCCGGTGCGTGACGGGCACTCATGGCGGGCGCCTTCAGTCTTCCGCGACGACCCGGATCACGACTTTGACTTCTACATCCGTATGGAGATGGATCGTGATCTCTTCCTCGCCGAGCTCGCGGATCGGGCCGTCCGTGAGGCGGATGTGCCGCCTTTCGAGGGTGATGCCGAGTGTCTCCTGGATCCGATCGACGATATCCTGTGGCCCAATGGAGCCGAACAGGCGTCCCTCGGGACCGGCCTTGGCAGCGAGGGTCAGCGCCTGCCCCTCCAGTTTTCCCTTGTAGGCCATGGCGCTCGCCAGCACGCGAGCGGCCTCGGCCTCGAGTTCCGCCCGGCGCTCGGCAATTTTCTGCATGTTCTCGGGTGTGAGGGGCAAGGCCTTGTGCTGTGGAATCAGGTAGTTTCTTGCATAACCCGCGCGAACATCGACCTCTGCGCCGATGTCACCCAGGTTTTCGACTTTCTCAAGCAGGATGACTTGCATCGATTTATCCTCGTAATGAACCGCAAACCGTCAAGAGATCCCCTGCCCGGCAGCGTGGAAGGCTGCGGTCATTCATGTTACCAAACCGGTCTTCGCACCCACAAAGTTGTCCACGAACCCGACCACGGTCAGCAGCGGCCAGAGCAGGGCACCGAGTGTGACGATGAGGGAAAGCGCCGGTCCGATCAGGGATCCCAGGAAGCTCGATATCAAAAGCAGGTAGACCGCGACACGCAGTGCGCGCAGGAGCGGATAGCGCTCGGCGCCCCGCTGAAGGACCGCCAATCCCTGATAAATGAACATGATCGCGAGCACAAACGACAAGTTGTCGAAGACGGCAAGACGCGTGAGCAGTCCCAGCACGATCACCGCGAGAAAGACCAGGGACGCGAAATAGCCTGCCCGGAAGTGACTGAACTCGAGCCCGAAGGCCGAAGGACGGTCCAGGCGGGATTGGATCCAGCGGGCCAGGAAGAGCGCCAGCGTGAGCACGAGCAGCGCAAACGCCATCAAGGTGCCAATGATCCAGGGCGCGTGTGCCACCACGGAATGCAGAAGCGCCTGATAACCGGGTTCGTGGGCGAGATAGCGTCCGAGCGAGCGATGCAGCATCCCCCGCCAGTAGGCCTTCGGATGGGCGATGGAGAGGGTGAAGGCGATTACGCCGAAGAGCGCAACGAGGCTCGCCGCCTGAACGGCCAAGGCCAGGGATCCGCCCCGCCGGATCAGGATCCCGAGCGCCACCATCAGGAACCAGAAACCGGCAAACTCGAGCCCGGCGAGTAGTGCGCTCCCCACATCGAAGCGGGGTGCCCGTGCCAGATGGGGACCGAGCGCCCACTGGAGTGCGATGAGCCCGACCCAGATGCCAGTCGCATAGAGGGCA
>JAJZNM010000147.1 GCA_021852325.1 Pseudomonadota bacterium | reverse complement strand
GCAAGATCTGATGCAGTGAACCGGATTCGATGTCAAAGTGGAAGCCGCGGGTGGTCAGTTGCGGATTCGTTGCGATCCACGGGAAACCGGACAGATTGGCGAGTGACATGCGGATGCTTTCATACTCGCAGAATCGCAATGCTTGCGCGGGATCGCGGGGATAGGCCAGCTGGGCTCGACGTTTCGCGGGCTCCACAATGTGCATCCAGGACTCCAAAAAATCCGGTGCTCCTGGGGGCGCACCATTCATCAAAGCGGCGATCCCCCCACAACCGGAGTGTCCGACAACCGCGAGCTGCCTGACCTGGAGGACACTGACAGCAAACTCGATGGCCGCCGACGTTCCGTGATTGGCCGCATCCGGAGCATATGGTGGCACCAGATTGGCGATGTTGCGGATCACGAACATCTCCCCCGGACCACAGTCGAAAATCAGCTCGGGAGCGACGCGCGAATCGCAGCAGGCAATGGCGAGTGTATGGGGGGCCTGCCCCAGGCGTGCCAGCGATTCAAACTCCGCTTGCCGGTGGGGCCATTGTTCGTTTTGGAAACGAAGATAACCGCATATCAGCTCATCCATCAGAAATCTCCGGGTGCATGGCGCATGAAATCCCGAGCGTCGGAATCAGCTTGGCGTCGCGTGCATCGGATGCGACAGTCGCCTCCGGACGGACCGGATCTCAAATCACCTGATCGTCACTGTCACGGCTAGACTAATATAACCGAACCCGGGGATAAACCCTCCTTTCAGCTGCACCGGTCTGGCTGTCGTACTGGATGCCGCTTGCGCGGGGAGTGATTCTATGGCATGGTAAATCTCCTCTGCCCGGTTAGACTCAGGGATTCGAATGGGAGTCGAGTCGTGCGAGTTTCGTGATGTCGGCGGGGGTGTGATGCGCATCTGCATGAACATCCAAGGTTGCCGAGACTGATGATCCAGAGACTGATGATCCAGACGAAAACCACTTCGCTCCTGATTGCTGCAGGTTTCATCGCTTGGACCACCAGTGCCTTTGCGGCCGGCCTTCCGGTGTCGGTGGCGACCATCCAGTTCGCACCCTGGCACCGGTTCTTGCAGACCCTCGCGCGGGTGCGCAGCAACAACCAGATTACCCTGACGGCGCCGGTCGGTGGTCGGGTGCTCGGTCCATTTCAGCCATCCGGTCTCGTCGCGGCCGGCGTGATCCTGATGCGGATTGCACCGGTCGGGTTTCGTGCCCAGATTGCGGCGGCTCGAGCCCAGGAACGTTACGCGGAGATCAAACTACGGCGTTACAGCCTCCTGCTGGCCCATGGCCTCGTCGCGCGCGAGTCCGTTGACAATCTGAGGCTTGCACTCGCCGAGGCTCAAGGACAGCTGCGCTCGCTCCAGGCAGAGGATGCCGCACAGACTCTGAGAGCCCCCTTCTCGGGCACGATTCGATATCTCGTCGCTCCGGGTGCCATCGTTCCCACGGCTCTGCCCCTCATGACCTTGATGGGTCGCGGTCAGACTTGGGCCGAAGCGCTGATCGCTCCCGACATCTCAAGAAGCATCCATGCGGGGGAGCGTGTTGATCTCAACACCGGCCATTGGCAGGGTGTTGGAACCCTACGCAACATCGGCAATCGCGCGAGCCATTACGGCCTGGTCCGCGTGTACATCAATCTGCCCTTGTCCGTCTCCTTGTTGCCGGGGCAATGGGTCCACTGCAGGATTCCGATCGACTCCGGTCGTGCGTTCCGGGTGCCGATGAGAGCAATCGTGATGCACGGTGGCCAGAGCTTCGTGTTCATCATCCGGAAGGGTCACGCGGTGCGCGTGCCGGTCAGACTGCTGACGAGTCACGGGCTTGTCGCCTTCGTGCAGGGAACACTCCGCGTCGGGGAGAATGTCATCGTCACCGGCAATACCCGCATCAGCTCGGGGAGTGCAGTCGAGATCAAAGGCTGATGCGACGCTACCTCTCATTTCTCTGGGCCAACCGGTTTACGGCTGTTCTGCTGCCGATCCTGGTTTTTATAGGCGGGTTTCTGGTCTATCACGCGCTGCCTAAAAGCATTTTCCCAGATGTGGCTTTTCCCAAGGTCGCGGTCCTCGTGCACACGGACAATCTGCCGGTCCGATTCATGCTCCTCCAGGTGACGCGCCCGCTGGAACAGGTGGCCAAGGGAGAACCCGGTGTTCGCCTGGTGCGTTCACAGACGGGAAACGGGCTGACCAAGCTCCACGTCTACTTTGCCAGAGGGGTCAACCCCGAGATTGCCTACCTCATGTTGCAGGCGCGGCTTGCGGCTGTCCCGCTGCCCACCGGCGCGATCATCAGCGAACGGCTCATGATGCCCAATATCTATCCCCTGGCCGAATATGCCCTGGTCTCGAATCGCTATGACAGTTCGGCCATGATGTCGACCTTTGCTTTTGAAGTACGGCCAGCTTTGCTGGGCCTGCCGGGCGTCTATGAAGTCAATGATACCGGCCGGGGCTGGCCCGAGGTGGATGTCGATCTCAGTGCCCGAAGACTCGCGCAGTATCACCTCCGGGCGTCAACCGTGACGAGTATTCTCAAGGGTGATCAGGGCCCCTTCTTCTCGGGCGTGCTCAACATCTTTCACGAGCAGTTTCTCCTGGCGACCACCCCACGGCCGGCCACACCAGCGAATCTGGCTGCATTGAACCTGCCGCTTGGAAACGTCACCTCCAGTGCGGCGTCGGTTCCCGCAGACGAACTCTCAGGTCCTGAACCGCTGGTGCAGGCCAACGGGGCCACCGCTGCGCAACGTGCGCCGCTCGCGCTCGGGGAGATTGCCAAGATCCATATCCGTCCGCCCCCTCTGGTGAGAGAAGCGGCGGTGGCCGGATGGCGGCACGCGTTGATCGTGGATGTATCCGCGGACCGGGGCGTGAACGAAGTGGGCGTGGCCCGAGCAACGGCTGCCAAGATCGCCGAGCTGAGAGCGCATCTGCCCGCCGGCATTCACCTGATTCCCATCTACAACCTGAGTCACCTCATCGAATCCAGCCTGCATGACGTCTGGCTGGCTCTGTTTCTCGGGAGCTGGATCGCCTGGCTGGTGGTGCTGATTTTTCTCGGCCGGTGGGACGCGGCATTGGCGACACTGACCGTGGTGCCACTCTCGGTGGCTGGGACGCTCCTCGTTTTGCACGCGTTCGGATTCGGGATCAACATCATGACGCTCGGTGGGATCACGGCGGCCATCGGCGCGCTGGTCGATCACGCCATTGTCGTCATGGAGCGCGGTCTCCACGGTCCGCGCGAGGGCCATGCATCCGAGCGCCGCCAGCACGCCATGATGCGCGTGGGAGAGATCCTGCCGCTCATGACGATGGCGACCGTGACCTCGTGCGTGATTTTCATCCCGCTCATCTTCCTTTCGGGAACCATTGGCCTTTTGTTCCGTGACATGGCATTGGCCGTGATTCTGGCACTCATCACCTCGCAAATCGTGGCCCTGGTCTTGACTCCTCTTTTGACCGTCTGGATCTCCCAGCGGCATCGGCGGCCTCACCGGCTGTGGGGTGAGCAGGCACTGAGGCGCGGGTATGGGAAGCTCCTCCTCGGCGGGATGCGAAAGCCCTGGGTGGCCATTCCGGTCATTCTGGTCTTAGCCGGTGGTGCGCTACTGGCCATCGTCAACCTCCCGACGGCCTTCCTGCCGCATTGGGACGAGGGGATCTTTGTCGTGCCGTTCCGGACGCCGGTCGGAAATGGGGTACGGGAGACCACCCGGGTGGGGCGCGATCTCATGGCTGCGGCGATGCACAATCCCAACGTGGCGCGGACCTCTCTCGTGATCGGCAGGGGGTTTGGGAATCGTTATGCCACTCCGAACAAGGGTGGCCTGATGATTGTGCTCAAGAACCATCACGCGCAAAGCACGCGCAGGGTCATGACCGAGCTGCGGCATGTGTTCCGGGCGACGGCTCCGGATCTCACGACGCTTGAGACCATGCAGGTCATGATCAATCGCCTGGGCAATCTGTCTGGTTCCCACGCCCCGCTCCAGATCCAGCTCTTTGGCCCGGATTCACGCACACTCCGGGCCGATGGCCGGCGCCTCTTCTCGGCGCTGCACCGGAGCCACGATTTTGAATCACTCGTTTTCAAGTCCCCCTCGGCAGGCCCTGAACTCCGGATCACCCCGAAGACCCTGGCTGCGCTCTATGGGCTCACGCCACTGATACTGGCTCATTCGCTGAAGACCGACTTTTGGGGGCGCAGGGCGGGATTCCTCACCCGGGGCGAACAGATCCTGCCCATCCGTGTGCGGGTGATACCTTTCTCACCCACCGGGCCCGGCAACCTCGGAGAGGTCCCGTTGCGCCTGCCCGGGGGTACGTATACCACCTTGAGCCGTGTGGCCCACGTCCGTCTGCAGGGCATCGTGCCCTATGTCACGCACCAGAACCTCGTGCCCTATTCGCTGATCAAGCTGGATCCGAAGCCGGGCGAGGGTCTGAGTGTCGCCGCCGCCCAGGCGCAAAGGATCATTGCCGCCATGCATTTCCCGGCCGGGATCAGTCCAGTGATCGGCGGGTATTACCGGCAACAAAAGAAAAGCTTCCAGCAAATGGTCCTCATCCTGAGCGGAGCCCTTTTCCTGCTCCTCATCCTCCTGGGGTTCCAGTTCAGCAGTTTCCGTGCCGCGATCTCCGCACTCCTGGCCACGGCACTGTCCGGCACCGGGGCATTTCTGGCCTTGTGGATGGTCGGCATCAACCTGGACAGCACGGCCTTTCTCGGAGTCTTGCTGGTCTTTGCGATCGGCGTCAACAACGTGATCCTCATTTTCGCCCGCGCCCACCAGCTGGGTGGGGCGTCTCCGGCAGTCATCCACGTCGCTTGGGCCGCCCGACAGCGCCTGAGGCCGATTCTCATGACCATGCTCGCCGATGTGCTGGGCTTTCTGCCGCTTGCGATCGGCATCGGACACGGAACCGACCTTCTCAAGCCGCTGGCGGTCGCGGTCATGGGCGGGCTCACACTGAGCGCCGTGATGTCTCTTTGGCTCGCGCCGGTGATGTACGCCTTGTTACGGGGACCCTCGCCAAGCCCGCCAGCCGCCGACCCGGCCCTCTCCTTCGCGGGTTCGCCCTGAGCCGATACCTGCGCGTTTCCTTCCTGCCCCGGGCCGTGACCTGCGCAACCCCCACGGCAACCGCAACCGCGGTTTAATGACGGGAGAGGTCGATGTTCCAGCGGGGGGTCTTGAGGGCTTTCTCGCACGAGTCCATGGCCTTGCCCTGAGGTTCCAAGCCCAAGAAGCCCGGCGTCTGGACCCTGGGCAAGCTCCGAGTTCAGGGCCATGCCATGCCCTGCATCGCAAAAACCACCGCAATTCGGTTAAAATCACGCTCGCTGCACTTCAAGTCCTGGTTCTTGGTCGCGAGTACCTCTATATCATGCAAGATGCCCCGGACCGTTTGGGCTGGCGCGAAAGTGGCGGAACTGGTAGACGCGCTGGTTTTAGGTACCAGTGGGTAAATCCCGTGAGAGTTCGAGTCTCTCCTTTCGCACCACAGATGCCTGGGCGGCTGGTCCGCCTGATTCCACTGGCCTGAGAGGAATGTCATGACGTTAGCTGTCGAACACGGATCCGAACTGGAGCGCCGCCTGACCTTGACCATTGGCGCCCAAGAGATCGAGACCGAGATCGATGAACGGCTCGGACGCCTCTCGACGCGTGCCCGGATCAAGGGATTCCGCCCCGGCAAGGCCCCACTTTCGGTGATCCGCCAGCATTACGGCCAGGATGTCAGGCAGGACGTGCTCCGGGAGCTTATCGAAAAGCGTTATTGGGACTCCATTTCGGAACAGTCGCTGCGCCCGGCGTCCGCACCGTCGTTCGAAGTGCAGCCGGCCGTCTCCGGCCAGCCCGTGACCGTGACGGCCGTATTCGAGGTCTTCCCTGACTTCAAGGTGGAGGGGTATGAAAAAATCCCCCTGCGTCGCCCGAAGGTCGAGATCGCGGAAGCGGATCTCGCGCTCGTGGTCGATAAGCTCAGGCGGCAGCGGTCCCACTGGCATCCCATCGAGCGCCCGGCCCGCCCGGGGGACCGCCTGTTTCTGGACTATGAGGCTTCACTTGCGGACGGGAGTGCCTTCAAGGGCGGGGCAGGGCGGGATGTCTATGTCGAACTCGGTTCCGGACGCGAGCTGCCCGGCTTTGAGGCCGCTCTCGAGGGGGCTGTGAAAGATGAAGAACGCACCTTTGAGCTCACCTTCCCCGACAATCATCTGCAGCGTGAACTCGCCGGCCAGCGCGCGCATTTCAAGGTCCGGATTCGCGAGATCAGTGAGTTGCACCTGCCTGAAGTGGACGATGAATTTTGCCGGAGTTTTGGGACCCCAGGGTGCGAGGAATGGTATGAGGAGGTCCGTGACAGCATGCGCCGCGAACTGGCCGAGGCCATCCGGCTGAGGCTCAAAGCGGCAGTCGACGAGCATCTTGTCGAATCCAATCCCGTGGAACTCCCCAAAGCGCTCGTCGAGGGCGAGATCCGGCAGCTGCACCGCTCGACCCTCCAGCAACTCGGACTCGAGGCGCGCGAGGAAATCCCGGACACGCTGCGGGCGCGCTACGAGCCAGCCGCCCGCAGGCGGGTGGCTCTGTCCCTGATCTACCGGGAGCTCATCCGCGAGCTCGGACTCACGCCGGATCCGGCCCGTATGGATGCCTTGCTCGAAGCGGCGGTAACCGAGAGCAAGAACCCGGACCAGCTTTCCAGCGAGCTCCGATCCGATCCGCGCGTCCGCCAGGATCTCGAGAGGCTTGCGCTCGAGGAACAGCTCGTTGACTGGCTGATCGAACACGCGGCTGTCGAAGAAGTGCCCGAATCGTTTACTTCCGTCCTCAATCTGGACCCTGTTCGCCTTCCGGAGTCAAGCTCATGACTGATCCCTTCCGCCCCCCGCACCGGACCTCTCCAGGCGACTCCGCACAGGGCCTCAATCTCGTCCCGATGGTGATCGAGCAGACGGCCCGGGGAGAGCGGGCCTACGACATCTATTCTCGCCTGCTCAAGGAGCGGCTGGTCTTCATCGTCGGGGCAATCGACGACCAGGTCGCGAATCTCGTCGTCGCCCAGCTCCTCTTCCTCGAGTCCGAGAATGCCGAGAAGGACATCAGCCTCTACATCAACTCGCCTGGCGGTTCCGTTTCGGCGGGGCTTGCCATCTACGACACCATGCAGTTCGTGAAGCCCGATGTGAGCACGATCTGTGTGGGCCAGGCAGCCAGCATGGGCGCTGTCCTGCTGGCCGGCGGAACCCATGGCAAGCGTTATTGTCTGCCCCACTCGCGTGTCATGATCCACCAACCCTGGGGCGGGTTCCAGGGGCAGGTTTCGGATATCGACATTCATGCCCGGGAGTTTTTGTTTCTCCGGCAAAAACTCAACGAGATCCTGGCCCACCATAGCGGCCAACCGGTTGACCGGGTTGCACGGGATACGGAGCGTGATAATTTTATGGGTGGGCAGGAAGCCATCGAATATGGTTTACTGGATGCCCTGCTGGAGCATCGAAGCTCCGGAGGCCCTTGATGCCCGGAATCGCGGAGCCTGCGCCCGTGGTCCGGGGGGAGTGTAGCTGACGATGTCTGATCAACGTGGTCGCAAAGACGATGAAGGCCATCCGCTTTATTGCTCATTCTGCGGGAAAAGCCAGCATGAGGTCATGAAGCTCATTGCCGGACCGGCCGTCTTCATTTGCGATGAATGTGTGGAACTTTGCAAGGACATCATCCGCGAGGAGGTCCAGGACCAGGCTGAGCGGGTGAGCGAGAAGCTTCCGAAGCCCCAGGAGATCAAGGCGGTTCTCGACCAGTACGTGATCGGCCAGGATTACGCCAAAAAGGTTTTGGCGGTGGCGGTCTACAACCATTACAAGCGGCTTGAGCACGGCTCGCGGCGCGACGAGGTCGAGCTGGCGAAGAGCAACATCCTCCTGATCGGCCCGACAGGCTCGGGCAAGACGTTGCTGGCCGAGACCTTGGCCCGCCTGCTCAACGTGCCCTTCACCATTGCCGACGCGACGACCCTGACCGAAGCCGGCTATGTCGGAGAAGATGTCGAAAACATCATCCAGAAACTGCTCCAGAAGTGCGATTACGACATCGAGCGGGCCCAGACCGGGATTG
>JAJZNM010000100.1 GCA_021852325.1 Pseudomonadota bacterium | reverse complement strand
TCACGCCTGCGCGTGTTCGTTTTGCCGGGCCCACGGTGCCGAGACGACCTCGGATCCGGATGGCGAGGCCGGCTTCATCTACCGGGACCGCTCCCGGCTCCAGCGCTACCGGTTCGGACGGGATACCGCAGATTTCATCGTCTGCCAGAACTGCGGAGTCTATCTCGGAGCCGAGATGTCCACCCCGATGGGCCGATGGGCCACACTCAATGTCCGGACCTTCGTGCCGGCGCCAGCAGGCCTGCCTGCTGCCCTCCGGGTGGTTTACGAGGACGAATCCCGCGCATCCCGGATCCGTCGCCGTCAAGCCTCCTGGACTCCGGTCCGGGCGGAGCCCGCGGATGCCGTATGATCGGTGGGGATTTTTGAAGAAACGGTCCGGTGGATCGAGACCGGTGCCCGCCGCGCCCGGTCCCGTTGCTTCCGGACCTCGAGATTCCTGTAGCGTCCAGACGAGGTGCGTAGCATGCGTGAACCCTTGAATCCCACGGCGAAGGCCATTCTGGCAGGCGGCCTGATCGCCGGAACTGTCGATATCGGCTCTGCTTCCCTCATCAACTGGGTGAGTCCGATTCTCATATTGCGGGCGATTGCAACCGGGCTCCTCGGCGCCGCGTCATTCCGGGATGGTGCGGCATCAGCCTTTCTGGGACTATTCCTGCAGTGGATCATGTCCCTCATCATTGCCACCATTTTCGTGCTGGTGGCCCGCAAGCGGGCGGTGTGGGTCCGACGCTGGAAGCTTTGGGGTTTTGTCTATGGCCTCGTGATCTTCGTCGTCATGAATTATCTCGTGGTACCCCTCTCGCGCGCCCCGTTCGATCCGTTCATCTTCATCCCGGTGAAGATCCTGGAGAATCTGGCCGCGATGATCCTCTTCGGCTGGATCGTCGCCTTTTGTGCAGCCCGCATGCTGGGGATCCCGCCCGAGGCGCCAGGGCGAGATCCATCCGGCCGGCCGGCCTGATCCCGCCGAAGGACCGGATGGAGCGGGCGAACGCCCCGAATGGCCGGGCCCCTCCGGCACGCCGGGTATCGAGGATCAGTCGGTCGTCGAGGGTGAATGCTGCTTCGGTGATCAGCTCGCCACCCGCATGATGCCCAGGGCCTTGAGCACGTACTTCTCGTAAAAGGGTTCGACCGAGCCGGTGCGCATTTTGCGCAGGAAGTACTTTTCAAAACCGACTTTGGCGAGGTGCACCCAATAGCCCTCCTTCGTCCAGGTCACATTGCGGGGCGGGATTTGTGGAAGCGCCACGAAGGCCATGCCGGTATCCCCGAAATCCGCAAGACAGATCGCGTTCCAGGTGGCCTGGGCGGTCACCGGCGCACCGGAAAGCTCCGCCCTGATGTTCGCGACCAGGGCCGAGACCATGGACTCGATCATGTAGCCGGTTTTGGGCACGCCGGTGGGCACGGGGGTGGGTTCCGGGGGAGCGATCGCCACGCAGACCCCGGCGGAGTAGATTTCCTTGAACTTGGGGTTACGCTGGTGGGCGTCGACCACGACGAATCCGCGCGGGTTGACCAGCCCTTCGATGCCCATCACGGCATCCACGCCCTTGAAGGCGGGCAGGATCATGCTGTAGTGGAAAGGCAGGACGTGCTCCTTCATGGGCTTCCCGTCCGCATCGTGCTCAAGGGCCACGATCTCGCCAGCCCGCGCCTCCTGGATCTTGGCATTCGTGATCCACTGGATGTGCCGCTCCCGCATGGCCGATTCGATGAGTCCCTTGGAATCGCCGACGCCGCCGAGTCCGAGATGGCCGATGTAGGGCTCGCTCGTCACGAACTTGATCGGGACCTTGTGGCGCAGCTTGCGCTTGCGCAGGTCCTGGTCCAGGATCATCGCGAACTCGTAAGCCGGGCCGAAGCAGCTCGCCCCCTGCGCCGCGCCCACGACGATCGGTCCGGGATCCTCGAGAAAGGCGAGGTACGCCTGTTGCGCGCGCTCGGCATGCTCGAGGGTGCAGACCGACTGGGTATGCCCGTCCGGTCCGAGACCCGGGATCTCGTCGAACGCGAGTTTCGGCCCCGTCGTGATCACGAGGAAGTCGTAGGGGACCTGCTTCCCACTCGCGAGCTCGACGGTTTTGGTTTCGGGATGCACACGCTTGGCGGGCTCGGCAATGAGCGCAATGCCTCGCCGTGACAGGGGTTTCTCCAGCGCCACCACGACCTGCCGGGGCTGGCGCCAGCCGATGGCGACCCAGGGGTTCGAAGGGGTGAACTGAAAATGGTCCAGGGCACTGATCAGGCTCACCTCGTGGGCCTGGCCGAGAGAGGCCTTGAGATCAAAGGCAGCGGGCAAGCCGCCGATACCGGCTCCGAGAACAACGATTCTGGCCATGACAGACAACTCCTGCCGGAACGCTCCGGCCAAGGTGGGGGGATTTAGCGGGATGGATTCATGCTGCAGGGAACGCCCAGGTGGACGAGGATCTTTTCCAGCGGGCAGAAACGGGTCCAGCCGCTCTGGAAGAGGTTCAGGCCGATGAAAGCCGTGAGCCAGAGAAAGTCTCGGCTCACGAAGATCGGGCTGGCCCGGACCCCGACCGCGAGGGAGGCGAGCACCAGGGCTCCGGCGACGATGCGGATGATTCGTTCGGTATTCATGGCAAGGACTCCTGACTGGGTGACAGTTTCTGGGGGGTGGACCGGTGGCCCCCAAGTGCCCGCTTTTGCCAGATAGCGTAGACCAGGGGGATGACGAAGAGTGTGAGCACGGTGGAGGCGAAGGCGCCGAAGATGAGCGAGATGGCGAGTCCGTTGAAGACCGGATCCGTGAGCATGACGCTCGATCCGAAGATGATCGCGAGGGCGGTGAGGAGGATCGGCCGCAGGCGGACCGCTCCGGCCTCGAGGACGGCCTGATCCAGCGGATGACCCTCCGCCCGCCGCTCCAGGATGAAGTCGATCAGCAGAAGCGAGTTCCGGACCACGATCCCGGCGAGTGCGATCACGCCGATCATGGACGTGGCCGTGAATGGCTGACCGAGGAGGGCATGCCCCGGGAAGACGCCGATCAGTGTGAGCGGGATCGCGCCCATCACGATGACCGGGAGGAAGAACGAGCGGTAATAGGCCACGAGCAGGAGGTAGATCAGGACCAGCGCAACCAGGAAGGCGCTGCCGAGATCGCGGAAAACGTTGAGCGTGAGGCGCATCTCGCCCAGCCAGTAGAGGGCGACGTGATCGAGGTTGTGCGGCACGGAGGAGACGAATCCGAGATTTCCGACCCGGAGCTTCCGGCCACCCGGGAGCCTCTGGCCGTCCAGCATTCCGGTGAGCGCGAGCACGCCATAGACCGGGCTCGATTCGAGCATGTGGCCTGAAATGTAGACGACCGGGTACTGGTCCCGGGTGTAGTAGGGGCGCGCCCGACGGATCTTCCGGAGGGTCGCGACGCTCGCGAGGGGGATACCCTGTCCGGCCGGGTTTTCGATCTCGAGCGCGGCGAGTGCGGCCGGATCCGCGCGCAGCGTGCGCGCGAGCTTGACCACGACCGGAACCGGGATTTTGGCGTCGGGTGAGCGGAGGTCGCCGACTGTGATGCCGTGGTACAGCTCACGCACTTCGGTTGCGATGAGCGCCGGGGTGAGTCCCGCCGCCCGGGCCCGGTGCGGCCGGATGCGGATGGCATATTCCGGGACGGCCTGGCCGACCGAGTCGTCGATGTTCATCATGCCGTAGATCCGCGGGTAATCCTTGTGGCGGATCTCCCGCGCCAGGTGACGGAGCTCCCGGTAGTGCGGGCCATAGAGCGCGGCCAGCATCTGCGAGCGGACCGGAGGCCCGGGCGGCGTTTCGAGGAGCTCGATGCGGGCAGCCGGGAACCTCCGGCGGACGGGTGCGAGCCTGCGGTAGAGCGTCCGGGTGATCCCATTCGAACTCGTCTCCCGGGCGCTTTTGGAAACCAGATTGACCCGGATCTCGGCCCAGTCCGATCCACGCTCAAACGGGTTGCCGCGGACGAGCGCCGCAAAGTCCTCCGGTGCGCTCTCACCGAGATAGGTCTCGTAGTTCGTCACATCCGGGTCCCGGGCCACGACCCGGGCCACCGCTTGGGTCACCGCTGCAGTCCGGGTGAGCGCCGTGGAGGAGGGCAGGTGGATCGCGATGAGGAGGGTGTTCACATTGTCGTTGGGCAGCATCTTGAGCTCGACGCCGAGCGGGGACGGCGGGGCATTCAGTCCGGCCGGACGGATGAACTGCCAAAGGGGTTCGAGGAGCGCCAGTGCAAGGAGGAGGGCCACTGCGGCCAGAAACCCGTTCCGTGCCCGCCCCGAATGCAGCAGGGGGGTCATGAGTCTCACATAGAGCCGGTGCAGCCAGTCCTGGGGCAGGCGATCCCGCTCCTCGAGTGACAGGGACTTCGAGAGGGTCATGAGAGTTTTTCCGCGGGTGCGGAGCGCCCGATAAGCCAGGTAGGGCACGAAACTGTAAGCCACGAGCAGCGACATCAGCATGGCGACCGGCGCATCGAACGGAATCGGGGCCATGAAGGGTCCCATCATGCCGGTGACGAACGCCATGGGAATGAGTGCCAGGATCACGGTGAAGGTCGCGACAATCGTCGGCCTGCCGATTTCATTGGCCGCCCGGATCACGAGGCGCGTGAAGTTGGCTTGCGCCTGGTGATGGATATGCCGGTGGATGTTCTCGATGACCACGATGCTGTCGTCGACGAGGAGACCGAGTGACAGGATCAGTGCAAAAAGCGTGATGCGGTTGATGCTCTGTCCGTCGAGCCAGCCGATCCCGAGGACCAGGAACAGGATCAGCGGGATCGAGATCGCAACGATCGATGCCTCGCGCCAGCCGAGAAAGACGAGCAGGATGAGGACCACGGCCGCGATGGAGATTCCGAGATGTTCGATCAGGGTATTGACGGCATGGTTGGCCTTGGCGCCGTCATTGCGGGTGATCGTGATCCGGACTCCTTTGGGAATCATCTCTCGCCGGGCGGTCTCGAGTCGCTGGAGGATGCGCTTTGCGACCGTGACGCTATTCGTGCCACGCTTGCGGGCCAGTGCGATCGTGACCGCCGGTCGCAAGGGCCGGGCCCCGCCCGGGGACCCGGCCCCGAATCCGATGAAGGAGGCTTCCTCCTGGCTTTTGGGTCCAAGGGAGACCCGTGCGATCTCATGCAGGAAGATCGGAGTCCCGTGAACCACCGCCACGACACTGTTGCCCACGCTCCGTACCCCGCCCCAGGCCGCTTCCACCCGGATCGGTGCATGGAGGCCATGGGTGAGGAGATGGCCAGCGGGCAGGGTGACATCCGTGGCTTCGAGGGTATGCACGAGGGTGGCCACGGAAAGGTGGAGGGTGGTGAGCTTGCCGGGATCGATCGCAACCCGCACGGCCGGGGCGCTCACGCCCTGGATCCAGCTTTTGCCGACTCCGGGCAGGGCACGGAGGGCTCCGAGCAGATGATGGGCCACACGCCGGAGCGCTTCGGGTGCAATCCGGTCCGAGGACAATCCGATCGTGAGAATCGGGACGTCGTAGAGGCTGAGCGACTGGATGAGCGGCGCCCGGGCTCCGAGAGGCAGGCGGTCCAGGTTGCCGTTCACCTGGTCGTAGATTTTGACCAGGCTTTTTTCCTTGTTCTGTCCCACGTCAAAACGGACCGTGACGGTCGCGAGGCCATTCCGCGCCATGCCGTATGTGTGATCGACGCCCGGGACTGCCGCGACGAGCGCTTCGAGGGGGCGCACCACCTGGTTCAGCATCTCGCGGGCGTTGGATCCGGGCCTGGTTACGGTAACCGTCACCACCGGGACGTGGATGGCCGGGTTGTAGGTTCTCGGGGTTTTGAGAATGGCGAGCAGTCCGAAGAGGACAATCGCGACCATGACGAGGGGGGCCAGCTTCGCGCGGATGAAGATCCGCGCAAGGCGCCCGGCCGGGTTGAGGTGCGCCGATTCAGCCATGGGGGGGGCGGCCGGCGACCGTCATCCCGTTTGCCAAGGGATGGGCAGGGCGGGTGGCAACCTGTTCGCCGGCCCGGAGACCCGCGTCCACGATCCGTCTTCCCGGGATGCGTCCCGAAGAGGCCAGCCGTACCAGGTGGAAATAGACGTGCCGGTGCCTCCCGACCACGAAGACCCCGGTCAGCCCACCCCGATGCACGATCGCCTGGGAGGGAATGACGAGCCGGACGCGCTGCCCGATCGTGAAGAGCACGCGGGCATAGGCCCCATAGGCAGGACGGCCGGTCAGCAGGACTTTCACGAGGTACTTGTGTGTTGCAGGATCGGCAGACCGGGCGCGCGCCAGGATCCGGGCCGGATAGAAGCGCCCGCCGGACCAGACCCGGACCCGGGTCGAACGGGTGAGCCGGCGGTACAGGCGGATCCCGACATGGATCCTCACTTCAGCGGGTCCGCCAGCGATCGCCACGAGTCTCGCACCGGGTGGGACGTCATCTCCGAGGCGTGTGCCTTTCCAGATGACGCGCCCGGGAAACGGTGCGTCCAGGACGGCATGGCCGAAAGCGGCCCGCGCGGCGGCCAGCGCCTCCTCTGCGGCATGCAAGGCCGCCTCCTGCCCGATCCAGGTCCGTTGGATACGCTCGAAGGCGAGCGGTGTCACGGCCCCCTGCTTCAGCAAGGTTGCATAGCGGGTCTCATCGTGGGCGGCGAGGGCGGCTGCCGCCTGCATCTCGGCGACACGCGCTTCGGCTTCCGTGAGATGGGCTTGTGCGGCCTCGACCCCGACTTCGAGCAGGAGTGCCCCGCGCCGGACCACCGAACCGGTATGGACCGCGACCCGGGTGACCTGGCCGCCGAGCTCGGTGGACAAGACTGCCTGATGGGCGCGACCGATGGTGCCCGGCACCAGCCGTTCCCGGGCGACCTTCCGGGCCCGGACGGTCCGGATCACGACCGGGACCGGGGAGGGAGAGGTTTCAGGTTCGCGGGCCCGATGCGAACAGCCGCCCAACGTGAGGAGAACGAGGGTTACTGACGCCAGGGTTCCTTTGGAGTTCGGCATTTAAGGGATGCTCCGGTGGGGTTCGGGATCCGCGGGATGGAGCGCATCCGGATTCCAGTCATCGAGATCGGTCCGGAGCGCGGCTTCGGCCAGAATGAGCCCATAGCCGAAACGGATCGTGTTGGCCTGCGCGCGGGCGAAGCGCGCCTGGGCATGGATCAAGGCATTCAGGGTCGCGAGGCCCTGGCGGTAACGCAGGCGAAGGATATGTTGGGCTTTCGCGGCCTCACGTGAAGCCTCCCGGCTGGCCCGGAGCCTCGCATGGGTCACCGCGATCAACCGGACGAGTTCCGAGATCGCGAGATCGAGGTGCCGCTTCCCCGCCTGGAGCGCATCCCGGGATGCCCGGTAGCGGGCACGGGTTTCGTCGATCTCGCCCCGCAGGGATCCGGAGTTGAAAAAACGCCAGCTCACGACCGCCGCGATCGTGTTCGAGGGGCCTCGGAAGGATGGGCTCGGCGCATTCCAGTCGTGGCGGAGGAGCAGATTCACCTGGGGACCGCGCCGGTCTTCGGCCTGGTCGAGCCGCGCCGAGAGGGCACGGGTTCTCTCTTGCAAGGCGATGAGGCCCGGATTGTCAATACGCGCCCGCTCCCGCATCGCCTCGAGCGTGAGGTAGAGAGGCGGTGGCGAGACGGCCAGTCCCGGGGTGACGGGGGCGTTGAGCGGGAGCCCGATCAGGCTCCGGAAGGCTTCGAGCTCGTTTTGCACCCGTGCCTTGGCCGCCCGCGCATCGGCTTTCAGCTCGAGCCAGTGGGCCTTGGCGCGTTCGAGGTCGCTTGCGAGCACGATCCCCTGGGCATAAAGCTGTCCGGTCAGCTGGTAATCCGCTTTTGCGGCTGCTTCGGCGGCGAGGGCGGACCGGTTGAGCGCACGCGCGACACTCACGCCGTCGTAATCGGCCAGGACGGTCTCAATGAGGTGCCCGCGGGCCTCGATCACCCGCGCCTGGGCAGCGCTCACCGATCTGCGGGCGGCTTGGATCGCGGCCTGATCGGCCCCGGACTCGAAAAGCGGCACCATCATGACGATCCCGGTGTCGTAGTTCGTGCCATAGCCGGGCTGGTTCAAGGCCGGCGGGATCATGGCGAGGGAGGCCGGGCCCGTGTAATCGCCGAGGCCGAGGTCGGCAAACGAGGCCTGGCCTTCCGAGAGCCGCTCGCCCAATACGCCGAGCGGGTCATTGGTGCGTTCGGCACTGAGTTCGAGTGCGAGATGGGGCAGGTTTCGGCCCTGGGAGGTGATGAGGCGCCCTCGTGCGGCTTCCTGGTCGGCCTGTGCGATCCGGTAATGCGGGTTGGCGTGGAGGGCCAAGTTGAGCGCAGCATTGAAACTTACGGTCCGGGCGCAGGCCGGGAACGGAGACCCGAGGAGCACGAGAAAGGCAGTGCCGTAAAGGAGTT
>JAJZNM010000093.1 GCA_021852325.1 Pseudomonadota bacterium | reverse complement strand
GATCATTCGTTGGGGCTTGCTCTCTCAGCACATCTGGCTTATTTTCCCATGTTTGAGCGGCAAAATACAGCCGAGAGCCTATCCATGCCCCGAGTCGCGCCCGAAACAGCACTTTTCATCGGCGGTCACGATCCGAGTGGAGGGGCAGGGCTCACGGCCGACATCCAGACCGCAAGCGCACTCGGGGTTCATCCGCTCACCCTCGTCACCGCCCTCACGATCCAGGATACGGAGAATGCCGAACGGGTCGAACCGGTCGACCCCGACTGGCTCGAGTGCGCCTTCAGAAAGGTCGTCGCGGATATCCACCCGGCAAGCATCAAAGTCGGTCTCTGGGGTTCCCCGGCGGTCGGCGAGCGGCTCGCCACACTCCTCGCGGGCACCACTCCGGTACCGGTTGTAGTGGATCCGGTCTGGAAAGCCTCGGGGGGTTTCCAGTTGGCCCAGGACGGCTGGGCGGAGATCGTCCGCAGCCGGCTGCTGCCGGTCACGAACCTCCTCACGCCCAACCGTATCGAACTCGCGGCACTGGCCCCTGCCGCCTCCACGGCCGACGAGGCAGCACGGGAACTCTTGTCGCTCGGAGCCGGCGCCATCCTGGTCACGGGTGGCGACCAGGATCCGCATCTGCCTTATGTCACATCGACGCTCTACCTGCCGGATGGCAGCCTCGAACGCTGGAACGATATCCGGCTGCCCGCTGCCTTTCACGGCAGTGGCTGCACGCTTGCCTCCGCCTGTGCCTGCTACCTGGCACGCGGCTATCCCGTCAAGATGGCTGTGCGTGCGGGATTGCGGTGGACCCATCTCGCCCTGGTCAAGGCCAGGGCCATCGGCCGGGGTGGACGGATCCCGTTCCGGGGTGGCATCTCCACTTGAGACCCCTCGGGCAGGGCATCTATCTCATCGTCGACCCGGGCGGCCGCTCGCGCTCATGGCTCATCAACGAGCTCGAAGCCGTCATCCGTGCCGGGGCAGGACTCGTACAGCTACGCGACAAGAGCCCGTGGAATTCGGAATCCCGCGACTTTGCGGAACAGATCCTCGAGATCTGCCGGGAAACCCGCGTGCCCCTCATCGTCAACGACGATCCGGCCCGCGCACAGGCGCTCGGGGCCGATGGCGTGCACCTCGGCCGGGAGGATCCCGGTGTCGGATCTGCTCGGGCGCGGCTCGGTGATCAAGCGATCATCGGCGTCTCGGCCTATGCTGATCCCGAACGGGGACGGGCCGCGGCGCGCGCGGGGGCAGACTACGTTGCCTTTGGCAGTCTGTATGCCTCCCCCACCA
Source organism: Pseudomonadota bacterium (assembly GCA_021852325.1). Lineage (GTDB taxonomy): Bacteria > Pseudomonadota > Gammaproteobacteria > JAKAQQ01 > JAKAQQ01 > JAJZNM01. The sequence goes on along the minus strand of JAJZNM010000093.1, from coordinate 7,162 downwards.
AGCCCCAGGCCGCAAGATTTCCGCTCGAGTGTCTCCGCGAAGCCCGGCAGTCGATCGACATCCCCCTCTGCGCCATCGGCGGGATCCGACCGGACAATGCCCGGCCGGTGATCGAGGCGGGTGCGGACTGGCTCGCGGTCATCTCCGGCGTCTGGGACGCCGCAAACCCGGTTCAGGCGATGCGTGATTTCGCACACGCCTTCAACCCGGATGCGGAGAGCGGCTCGCGGCCGGAGCGGGGATGAGGCCGTACGCGCTCAGCCAAGCATCCAGTTCAGCCAGATCCCGATCACGATCATGGGGATAAAGGCCAGAAGCGCGATGAGCCGGTCCCGACGCGATGCCCGGTCTTCCTTTTCCCAGCGGAAAAGGACACTGCCGATCACAAACGAAAGTACGCCGGTCACGACGAGCCCGGCAAGCTCCGGCCAGATGCTCGCGAGTGAAGCGCCCTTGAGGAGGAGCGCATTGAAGGACAACACCATGAGGGTCGGCGGCAGGAACCGCCCCAGGCCCTGGATGAAGACTGGCAGGCTCTGGAACTGGATCGAGGCCCCGGAAAAGAACAGGAACACGATGAACAGGAGCTGGAAAACGATCTGGGATTCCTGCATGTTGTTCATGACGCTCGCGACCACCATCCCGACACTCGCGATCGAAAGCCCGCCAATGGTATAAACAACCCAGAGGTCCAGGATCGAGGTCGTGAGCGGCATGTGGTACAAGACGCACGCCAGGACCAGCATGATGGCACCCACGAAGAGCGCCACGACATAGTTCGAGAGCATCCTGGAGAGGATCCACTGTTGCGCCGTGAGCGGAGTCAGGTGGTAGGGACGAAGCATCCCGCGTTCCCGCATCATGACGGTGGTGGCCCCGTTGCCGAAAAGTCCGTTGGTCAGGGCCATGAGCGTGAGCACCGGGCCAAACAGGGCGGCCACCGCGTGCGGGTTCCCATGGGCGAAGATGCCGGCATAAAGGAAGAAGAATCCGAGTGGAAACACAATCACGAAAAAAAACGCGATGGGCGTCCGCCACGACAGCTTGAGGGAATTCCAGGTGAGTTTGGCGATGGCTTTCATGCGTCGATGCGGCTCCCGGTGATGGTGAGATAGGCCTCTTCGAGCGAGGGACGGCGGATGCGCGCCTCGGTCAGGCCAATACCCTGCTGGCTGAGATAGAGCACGAGTTCGACGAGCAGGCGTTCCCCCTGGTTGCCGTGTAACCGGTACACGGGCCGGTCGTCCGCACCCGACACAACCACCGAAAAACGTGCCTTGAGCTGCACGAGTTCCTCTGGCGTGATGGCCCGATCGAGGGTTACCTCAAGGTTTTCGCCTTCGGTATAGCGCGCGATGAGTGCCTGCGGCGTGTCGACGGCATGCACACGCCCCCGGAAGAGGATCGCGACCCGGGCGCAGAGTTTTTCCGCTTCCTCGATGTAATGAGTCGTGAGCAGGATGGTCTTCCCGAGACGGCTGAGTTCGAGGATGACCGCATGGAGTTCGCGACGGATCTGGGCGTCGAGCCCGGTCGTGGGCTCGTCCAGGATGACGAGATCCGTGTCTCCGACGAGAGCCAGGGCCAGGGCCAGCCGCTGTTTCTGTCCCCCCGAAAGCCGTTCATAAAATGCCTGTTTCTTGGCGGCGAGCCCGACCAGGTCGAGGAGTTCGTGAACATCCCGGGGATGTGGATAAAGCGAGGCGAAGAGGTCGAGCAGCTCATGGACACGGATCTTGTCCTGGAATGGGGAGATCTGGAGCTGGCCCGAGATGAGCTCCCGGATCTGGCGAGGTGCTGCTTCCGGGTCCACCCCCATGACTTTCACCGTTCCCCCGTCGCGGTGCTTGATCCCAAGCAGGATCTCAACGAGCGTGGTCTTGCCGGCCCCATTCGGCCCGAGCAGGCCGAAGATCTCGCCCCGTTTGACGGTGAACGTCCCGTCGACGAGCGCGGGATTGGATCCGTAGGACTTGGTAACCCCGTCGAGCTCAAGCGCCCAGTCCGGGCTGGCGGATACTCTGGCGTGCAAGCTGGCTGAATCCCGGCGAGGTTCGCTTATGATAAGTGGAACCCGCCCGAGCGTCCAGATCCGATCCCGTTCCATGTCCGCCAGAGACCTTCCCCCGATGAGCGACCAGGACTGCTTCGCCTCCGCACGCGCGGTGATCGCGGGCGGCGTCAACTCGCCGGTCCGGGCCTTTCATGGCGTCGGGGGGACTCCCGTCTTCATCTCGGAAGGTCGTGGGGCAGAGCTCATCGCTGCCGATGGAAGGCGGTTCATCGACTATGTCTGCTCCTGGGGCGCCCTGATTGCCGGGCATGCCCATCCGGCGGTCGTGGCCGCAGTCTCGCAAGCTGCCGCAAAGGGCCTGAGCTTCGGCGCACCAACACCCGGAGAGACCGAACTCGCCAGGCTGCTCGTCACCCGGGTTCCGCACGTTGAGCGCGTCCGGCTGATGAGTTCGGGAACCGAGGCCACGATGAGCGCGATCCGTCTCGCGCGCGCTGTCACTGGCCGCGATCTCATCGTGAAGTTTGCGGGCGCCTACCACGGACACTCGGACGGCTTGCTCGTCCAGGCCGGCTCCGGCGCACTCACCCTCGGCCACCCCAGTTCGCCCGGGGTACCTGCTGCCGTGGCCGGGCTCACGCGGGTCCTCCCGTTCAACGATGCCCGGGCACTCGCGGCGCTCTTTGAGCGGGAAGGGTCCGCCGTGGCGGCGGTCCTCGTCGAAATCGCGGCCGGGAACATGGGTCTCGTCCTGCCCGAACCCGACTTTTTGGATGCACTCAGGCGGCTCACCCGTGAATCCGGAGCGCTCCTCATCGCCGACGAGGTGATGACCGGATTCCGTGTGGGTCCGCAAGGCGCCCAGGGACGCTACGGGGTCCAGGCAGATCTCGTGACCCTCGGGAAGATCATCGGGGGCGGACTGCCGATCGGGGCGTTGGGCGGCCCGGCTTCCTGTCTCGATCGTCTCGCACCCGATGGACCGGTCTATCAGGCCGGCACCCTCTCGGGCAATCCACTCTCCGTAGCGGGCGGGATCGCGACCCTGAATCTCATTGCGGACCCGGGAGTCTACCGCCGCCTTGAACGTCTGACGGACCGCCTGGCGGATGGGCTCATGGAGCGCGCGCGTCAGGCCGAGATCGAGATCACGGTCCCCCACCTCCCCGGCATGTGGAGCATTTTTTTCTCGCCCGAGCCGGTGCGCGATCTCGCCACCGCCCAAAAAACCCGGCCTAAGGACTTTGCGCGGTTTTTCCACAGCCTCAAGGACCAGGGCATCCTGCTACCTCCCTCCCCCTTCGAATCGGCATTCCTCTCACTGGCGCATGAGGATCATCACATTGATGCAACCCTCAAGGCCGCCGAGACCGCGTTCCGCGCCCTCGCGGACTGAAGGTGTTGCAGAACCTCGTCCATCCGTTCATTCAGTGGGTCAGCCTGCACCCGGTCTGGGGGATTGCGGCAACCTTCGCGATCGCCTTCTGTGAAACCCTCGCCTTCGTGGGATACACGGTTCCCGCTGTATTTCTCCTGTTCGGCATCGGCACGTTGATCGGCAGCGGACTTTTGCCATTCTGGCCGGTCTTCGGGGCCGCGGCTTCGGGCGCCTTCCTGGGGGATGGATCGAGCTACCTTCTGGGGCGTTTCTTCCGGGGTCACGGTTCGCGCTTCGTCGAGCATCGCGGCATCCGCACCAACCTCGCCCGCGGACAGCGCTTCTTCCAGAACCATGGCGGCAAGAGCATCATCATGGGGCGCATGATCGGCGCCTTGCGTCCGATCGTGCCGGTCGTGAGCGGCCTGTCTGACTTCCCGATCCTGCGATTCGTGTCGATCGACATCCTGGCCTGCCTGATCTGGGCGCCGCTCTATCTCCTGCCCGGGATGGTGTTTGGCGCCTCGGTGGATCTCGCGGCCGCCGTGAGTCTCAAGCTCGCCCTCCTGCTGCTCATCTGCATGACGGCTGGCTGGATCTTCACGGTACTGCTCCGCCGAGGACTCGATCTCCTGGCCCCGCTTGAGAACCGCCTGCTCAAGCTCTGGCTCAGGGTGTGGGAAGGGGCACCCTCCTGGCCGAGATGGAATCCGCTTGCGGTCACGGGTGAGGACCAGAGCGGTGCGCCCCTTCTCGTCCTCATCGGGCTGCTCCTCATCGGTCTCATCTGGCTCATCAACCGGCTCATCCTGACCTTTACCGGAGAACCCTGGCCCGGTTTCTTCGACGCCCTGGGAATCCAGGTAGCATCCCGCATCCTCACCGGCCGCCTCGCCGAGGGGGCGACACTCCTCGTCGCGTGGATGACCCCGCCTGGCTGGTTTCTCTTCGGTCTTGCCACGAGCGTCCTCTTGCTCGCCCGTAAATCCTATGCCGCCATCCGGTACCTCCTCGCCGCCATGGCCTTCGGACTCATCTGCGATCTCCTGCTCGGCACCTCCCTCAACCACTGGGGGACACGCTTTCTTTACCCGAACAGCATCGCAGGAGCCCTTGCCGTATTTGGCGTCTGCGCAGGAATGGGGGCGAGCGGAATCCCGAGACAACGTCGATTCGGGTTCTATCTCGCGTTCGCAGCACCGGTCCTCGTCTCCATCCTGGCTTCCCTCCTCATGGGCACTCTCTGGATCGGGAACGCGCTCGGCACCGGGCTCCTGGGGCTCATTTGGGCTATCCTCCTGGTGGTGGCGTACCGCCACCACCCCCACCTGGAACCACCCCGGAAGAGCCTTCTCGCCCTCTTCTGGATCTCGCTTGCGGTCATGGTGCCGATCAGCCTCTGGACGCAGTTTGCCCTGCCGGAACACCTGGTCATGAGGCTCCCCCGCGCGCTCTGGCTGAGCGGTGAGTGGCCGAGACTCAATCCGGCACGAGGTGCCCGGCACGAGGTGCCTCCCGGCTTCAATGTAGAGTACGCCGGCTCCCTCGCACGCCTCGAACACACGCTCCTCTCTGCGGGCTGGAACACGCCACCCTCGCTCACGCCCCAGCATGCTCTTTCGTGGCTCCTGACCCGGCCTCCGGTGACGCGTCTGCCCCTTTTCCCGAGCCTGCACCATGGACGGTTCCCGGAGCTCGCCCTGCTCAACTCGGAACCGGAGTCCGCCCCAGGCCGGAGCGAATGGGTGCTGAGGCTCTGGCAGAGTTCCTATGTCCTCGAGCCGGGTCATGCCCGGCTCTGGGTCGGCCAGATCGGGCGATTCACCTCATCGGATCACCTGGCGCTCGTGACCCTCCCCCGGAATCAGGGAATCACGCGGCACGGGATCACGCTCCTCGAAACGGCCCTGGTGCATGACGCACGCTACAAGCTCCAGGTCCGCCGGATCCAGCAGCAGCCGGTGCTCTTCATCGAGCGCCTGAAACCGGCTCCCCAACGCCGCTAGGGACACGACCCGTTCGGCTGGGGTGTCCATCCTGGGATCGCTCCAGTAAACATCGACTCCGCGAGTGCCCAAACGGGGCAGTCGTGTCAGGGTTCTGGCTAGGCGTCGTTCACCGGGAGGGCTGGATCAATGCCGGGAACGGGCGTGCGGGCATGGCGCATTTCGTCATCCCGTATCCAGCGACGGAAGATGATGATCGCACCGAGGACATGCACAAGTGAACCCGGAATCCAGAGGAGGAGCCCTCCGAGCTGCTGGTCCACGGCTTCGGGAAACCCCCAGGCCGGGCTCGTCAGGTTGTAGACCGGGTAAAGATCCTGCCCGGTCATCGTGATGTAGGCAGCGATGACAATGAAGAAATTCATGAGGATCATGAGGATCAGGAAGTGCAGGAGGTAGGCGCGGGGTCTCCGGTTGCGAGGGTCAAGCACCATCCACCAGAAAAAAAGCCCCACGATGAGAAGCGTCAGATGGCAGAGATCGTCAATCGTGCCAGAACGCACCGTCGCATCGAATGGGTGGGGCAACAGCCAGAATCCACACACGCCGGCGAACAGGAGCGCAGCCGTGACCGGATGGATGAAAAACCGGTAGAGCCCCCGCACCTTGCGGTTCCGGACCACAGGGACGAACATCCGGTGCCGGATCCATTCGGGCATGCCCGCGACGAGCGGGGCCAGCGGGGCCCCGAGGGCAAGGCAAAAGGGGGTGATCATCTCGAGGAGGAAGTGCTGCAGCATGTGGACGACATAGAGCGAATCGGCGACCGAGTCGATCGGCGGGATGACGGCGAAAAACCCGATCAGGATGCCGGCATAGGTCCAGAACTGGCGAATGTGCGGAACCGGCTTTACATGGGCATCGAGACAGCGGACCCCGCTCCGGTACCATAGCAGGACCATGAGCGTGAGGATCGCCATCCACCACGGCCAGATGACGTGCGGAGGGAAAAAGAGCTGAAGCAGACTCATGCAGCTCGATCCGAAGCCGGGCCGGCTCCGGTCATGAACGAGGGCATCCATTAAGCGTGTAAATGCCCACGGAGTCCCTCGTAGATCCGCTCGCGTTCACCGGCAAAATCCCCATTGCTGAGGAATACGACCTGGTCGCCCGGACGGATGGCCGAGATCAGGCGGGGGAGAATCTCATCGGCGCGTCCGAGAATGCAGGCTTTTGCATCGAAAGCGTCGGCGACCTTCCAGCCCAGTCCGGGATCAAAGACGATGGTCACATCGGCATCCTTGAACGCGTCTTTGAGGTGCGCAGCATGCACACCCTGCTTCATGGAGTTCGAGCGCGGTTCGAACACAGCGACCACCCGACCCGAATCGATCCCGGCCCGAATCGAGGCGAGTGTCAGGCGGATAGCGGTCGGATGGTGGGCAAAATCATCATAGACCGTGATCCCTCGTCCAGCCGCGACGATCTCAAGCCGCCTGGCCACCCCGCCAAAACCCGCGAGTGCCGGACCGAGACGCAGGGGATCCACCCCAGCCGCCTCGGCTGCCGCGAGCGCAGCCAGTGCATTGGCCAGATTGTGCTCGCCCGAAAGTGCCCAGGTCACCGGACCGAGTGCGCGCCCGCCGAGATCCATCTCGAAACGGTGCGCAGGGGGATCCAGGCGTTTAGCCTGCCACGCCCCTTCGCCGCCCAGGATCCGTGTGAGCGGGGTGTATAGGCCCCTTTCGAGCACACGGTCCAAGGCGGGATCCTGTCCATTGACGACGATCCGCCCCGTCCGCGGGACAGTACGGACGAGCTCGT
>JAJZNM010000040.1 GCA_021852325.1 Pseudomonadota bacterium | reverse complement strand
CGCGAGTCCTCGATCGAGATCGCTCCGACCCGGCCCGCGACCCGAGCCCATGAGCTCGCGCGCGATCTGGCCTCAGCCGATCGGGCGACCCATCGGGGAGATTGGCGGGAGGCCACTCGTGAGCTGACCCATGCCCTCTCGCTCGATCCGGATCTCGTGTCGGCACGGTGGGCCCTGGTCCAGCTCAACCTCGCGCATGGGCGAAGAGCCTCCGCGCAGGCGCTCCTCGTCCAGATGATCCGGCTCCCCGTGGTCAAGACGACCTCGCGCGAGACCGCGCTCAACTGGCTCGCCCGGACCGGGGATGCCCCGGTCGCCTGGTTGATGAGTCGGCACTATGCGCCTCACCCGCTGCGCGAGCATCCACACTATCTCACGATCGAGGCGGCTCTCGCCCAGGCGACCCGCCACTGGCACACGGCCCGCGGGCTGTACCGCCGAATGACGATCCTCCAGCCGGACAATGCCTGGGCCTGGGCCGGACTCGGCATCGCCCTCGACCAACTCGGTGAGGGACGTCAGGCCCTCCGGGCCGACCACAAGGCGATCACGTTGGGGAACCTCACTCCCGAACTCACCCGCTATCTCGGCCGTCGCATCCACGCACTCCGTGAAACCGCCTTGACCCATGAACCGCACAGCCACCCCTAACGCACCGGAGCGGATCCGGATCGGTGATCTCCTGATCCGCGAGAAGATCATCTCCGAAAACGCGCTCAAAACCGCTCTCGCCGCGCAACGCAAAAGCGGACACAAGCTCGGTCGCGTGCTGGTCGAACTTGGCTACGTGAACGAGGAAACCCTCCTCACGTTCCTGTCCCGCCAGCTGCAAATTCCGTTGGTCGACCTCAAGCACTACCGCTTCAAACCTGAAACGGTGCGCCAGCTCCCGGAAAGTTACGCACGCCGTTACCGTGCAATCGTCCTCGAGGAACAGGTCGACGGACTCCTGGTGGGACTCGTCGATCCGACCGATATCTTTGCCTATGATGAACTCTCGCGGCTCCTCAAAAAACCGCTGCAACTCGCGCTCGTCCAGGAGTCGGACCTCCTCCGTGCCATCGATGTGGTATATCGCAGAACCGAAGAAATTTCCTCCCTGGCCGAGGAAATCGGCGCTGAGCTCCGGGAAGGCAGCAACTTCGACATCGACGAGATGGGCCAGGGTGAAATGCTCGGCGATCAGCCGGTTGTGCGGTTGCTCAAATCACTCTTTGAGGATGCCATCCAGGCTCGCACCTCCGATATCCACCTCGAGCCCGAGGAAAACCAGCTGCGGGTCCGGCAACGCATCGACGGCGTGCTGCACGAGCAGCTGGTCGAGGGCCGACGCGTCAGCCAGGCGATCATCACCCGTCTCAAGCTCATGGCCGGACTCGACATCTCGGAGAAACGGCTGCCCCAGGATGGACGGTTCAGTCTCCGGGTGAAGGAGCGTCTCACAGATGTGCGTCTCGCCACCTTGCCCACCCCCTACGGGGAAACCGTGGTCCTGCGTCTTCTCGACTCAGCCCACAACCTCCTCGACCTCGAAAAACTCGGCCTGCCCCAAGACCTCATGCCACGCGTCCAGAAACTCATCGAGCGTCCGACCGGCATGCTGCTCGTCACCGGTCCGACCGGAGGCGGCAAGTCGACCACCCTGTATTCGATCCTCAATGCCATCAACAAACCGGAAGTCAAGATCATCACGGTCGAGGATCCAGTGGAATACCGGCTTCCGCGGATCAGCCAGGTGCAGGTGAACCCGCGCATCAGCCTGGATTTTGCAAGGATCCTCCGGACCGCCCTGCGCCAGGATCCCGATATCATCATGGTCGGCGAAGTCCGGGACGAGGAAACAATGGAGGTCGCCCTGCGTGCCGCGCTCATGGGGCACCTCGTCCTGTCGACCTTGCACACCAACGATGCCCCGACCAGTCTCGACCGGCTGCTCAACATGGGAGCCCCGGGCTACCTCCTCGCCGCCACCCTGAATGGCGTGATTTCCCAGCGCCTGATCCGCCGCCTGTGCGAGGACTGCATGGAACCCCATCGTCCCGACCATCATGAAACCGCCTGGCTCGAGGCTGAGGGGAGCACGGTCCAGGCCGACTGGCGGCAGGGTCGTGGATGCCCCTTCTGCAACAACAGTGGTTTCCGGGGCCGGATCGGCGTGTTCGAACTGCTCGAAATGGACGCGCCTTTGGCCCGGGCACTGCGGCGCGGGGATTCCGATGCGGTCACCCACGCGGCGCAGCATCAGGCGGGGTACGTGAACCTGGTCCGCCGTGCGCTCGGCTACGCTGAAACCGGCATCACGAGTCTCGCCGAGGTCATCCGGCTGTTCGGCGAGATCGATCCCTTGCGGGGGCCAGGCTGAGGTGGCGCTGTTCATCTTCCGCGGGCGTGACCGGAGAGGGGCACTCGTGACCGGGCAAAGGGAGGCCGACGGCCCCGAAGCGGTCGCGAGCCAGCTCCTCACCGTCGGAATCACCCCGGTCGACATCCACCCGAGGCCGCCCGTGCCAGCCTGGTGGGTTTCGCTCAAGAGGGCCTGGCCGGGCCGGCGCATCACCCTGGATGACCTCATCCTCTTCAGCCGCCAGATGCATGCCCTCACCCGGGCCGGTGTCCCGATCAACCAGTCGCTCAACAGTCTCGCGCAATCCACCCGCGTCGGCGCCCTCAAGGAAGCGCTCCAGAGCCTCATGGGCTCGCTCGAGGAAGGACGTGATCTCGCGAGTGCGATGCAACGCTGCCCGGACGTCTTCCCGCCGATCTATGCGAGCATCATCCGGGTCGGAGAAAACTCCGGCAGGCTTGAGGAATCCTTCCAGCAGCTCCACGCCTACCTCCAGCGTGACAAGACCACCCGCAACCAGCTCAAGAGTGCGCTCCGCTACCCGGCCATCGTCGTGATCGCGATCGCGGTCGCCATCGGCATCATCACCGTCAAGGTGATTCCCGCCTTCGCCCGTGTGTACGCCCAGTTCCATGGCGAGCTGCCGCTGCCGACCCGCATCATCCTTGCGATTTCGGATTTCGCATCCCACTACTGGCTCCTTATCCTGGCCCTGATCGTGGTCGCCACCCTCGCCGCACGGATCTACATCCGGACGGAATCCGGGCGATATCGGTTCGATGCCCTCAAACTCAAAATGCCCGTCCTCGGGCCAGTCGCCCTGCGCGGCGGCCTCGCCCGGTTTGCACGTGCCTTCGCCATGAGCTTCCGCTCAGGCGTGCCGGTCGTTCAGGCCATGGGTCTCATTGCCCAGTCCGTCGGGAACGAATACCTCGGAGAGCGCATACTCGCCATGCGGACCGGAATCGAACGGGGAGAATCACTCAGCCGGACCGCAGAGACCGTGGGGCTCTTCACCCCGCTCGTGATCCAGATGCTCCGCGTGGGAGACGAAACGGGGGCCGCCGATGAGATGCTGGATGAAGTCGCCATCTACTACGAAGAGGAGGTGGACTACGACGTTCGCAACATGGGCGCTCTCATCGAACCGATCCTGATCGTGGCCCTCGGCCTCATGGTCCTCATCCTTGCGCTCGGCGTGTTCCTGCCCATGTGGGACCTGATCCAGGTGATCCAGCATTGAGCCCGTGCCCGCCAGATGACTGAGCGGCTTTCCGAACGGGTCCGCAGTGTGAGCCTGCTCGAGCTCGTGGTCGTCGTGATCCTGATCGCGATTTTCATCCGCATCGCGATCGACCGGATCTGGCCACTCCGGATCGTGGCGGAGAAAACCGCGGTCGTCGAGGTCCGGGGCGCCATCGAAAGCGCACTCGGGATCACGGTTGCCGGCCGCATTGCCCGGGGCGAACCGCTCGCCGCCATCGCCCGGCTGGCCGGCACGAACCCGGTTCACCTGCTCGCCACACCCCCCGACAACTACCTGGGCAGCTTCGCCCACCCGGGGCGGCACCGGATTCCCCGAGGCTCGTGGTACTTCAACCGGAGCACGCGAACGCTCGTTTATGTCGTCCGTTTCGCCAGCCATTTCAAAACCCCCCTGCCCGGCCGCAAAAGGATCCGCTTCCGGGTGGAGGCCGTCTACCGGAACAGACGCCAGGTTCCAGACGATCTCGCCGGGATCCGACTCGTCACGCTCAACCGCTATGTCTGGAAAGTCCCCCGCTGACCCGCGCAAAAAAGAGCCTTCCCGGTGCCTCGCGAAGACACCGGCCCTCGTCAAACCCCTTGATTTACCGGATCTCATGACACCGGTGGGGGGGCGACTTGCAAGGTGAGGGAAAAGGCTTTATACCATGCGCGCCACAATCCCCGTGGCCGCCTTCGCCCCACCGAGACCGGGGCATTTGAGGATCACGCCGCTCGTGATCCAGAACTGGAGCGACACTGATGCAAGACAGCCCCCAGACCGAAGATCCCGAACCTCCCGGACCGCTTGAAGCCTCCGCGGTTGCAACCCCGGATGCCTCCTTCGGATCCTCCTATGAGATCCGGGTCCCACTCCCCTCCCTGAACCCGCCCCGTCCGAAACTCACTCCCGCCCGCTTCCCCCGCCCCGCATCCTACCGCCCCCGATTCGTCAACAGCCCCCATTCCCAGGCCTTCAGGCTCCGCCATTATCCGGAGGCCTCGCAATCCGACTGGAATGACTGGCGTTGGCAACAACGACACCGCGTGAAATCGGTCCATGACCTGGAGCGGCTGCTCACGCTCTCGCCCGAGGAGAAGGCCGCGATCGAGCGTCACGCGGGACCCCTGCCGTTCGGGATCACGCCCTACTATGCCAGCCTCCTCGATCCGGAAGACAACACCCAGGCCCTGCGCCGGACGGTCGTCCCGGTCCTCGAGGAATACACGACATCAGCCGGCGAAGCGCTGGACCCGCTCGGTGAGGATGCGACGAGTCCCGTGCCCGGACTCGTGCATCGCTACCCGGACCGGGTTCTCTTTCTGGTCACCGGGCTCTGTGCCGTCTATTGCCGCTACTGCACACGCGCGCGCCTCGTGGGCGCGAGCGGAGAGGGTAGCCTCAAAAAGCACCAGCTCGAAGCGGCCCTGGCCTACATCGAATCCACCCCGACCATCCGGGATGTGCTCCTCTCGGGAGGGGACCCCTTGAGCCTCGATGACGAGCGTCTCGACTGGCTGCTCGGGCGTCTGCGCCGGATTCCGCATGTCGAATTCCTCCGGATCGGAACCAAGAACCCGGCGGTCCTGCCTCAGCGCATTACCCCGAGACTCACACGGCTCCTCAAAAAATACCACCCCCTCTGGATGAGCATCCACTTCATCCATCCGGATGAACTCACGCCAGAAGTCGCGGAAGCCTGTGGGCGCCTCGCCGATGCCGGCATTCCACTCGGCAGCCAGACCGTGCTCCTCAAAGGCGTGAATGACGATATCCCGACCCAGAAACGACTCATGCAAGGACTCCTCAAGATCCGGGTCAAGCCCTACTATCTCTACCAGTGCGATCCGATCGCGGGCTCCGCCCACTTCCGGACTTCGGTCGAGAAAGGGCTCGAGATCATCCAGGGTCTGCGCGGGCACACGACCGGATATGCCGTACCGACATTCGTGGTGGATGCCCCGGGAGGCGGCGGCAAGATTCCGCTCTTTCCCGACCCGGTGGCGGGGCGGTCAGGAGATGATCTTCTGCTCCGGAACTACGCGGGGAACCTCTACCGCTACCCCGATCCGGGGGGAGCACTCGGATGCGGACCATCCAGTCCCCAAGATCCATGCGTATCGGCCTGACCTATGACCTTCGGGAACCATATCTCGAATCGGGGCTGAGCGAGGAAGAGACCGCCGAGTTCGACCGCCCGGAGACCATTGACGCGATCGCAGAGGCTCTGGGCGCCCTCGGCCACGAACCGGCCCGGATCGGCGGGATCCGGGATCTCACCCATGCGCTCGGGCAGGGGGTCTCCTTCGACCTCGTGTTCAACCTGGCCGAAGGCCTCAAGGGAACGGCACGCGAATCGCAGGTCCCGGCTCTCCTCGACGCGTTTGGGATCCCCTATACGTTTTCGGATCCCTTCACGCTCGCACTCGCGCTCCACAAGGCGACTGCGAAGACGATCGTCCGCGCGGCGGGGGTGGCGACAGCACCCTTTATCCTGCTCCGGGAGCAGACAGCACCCCGTGAAATCCCGCTCGAGTATCCGCTCTTCGTGAAGCCGGACGCCGAAGGATCCGGGATGGGCATCGGTGGGCAATCCCGGGTCAGTGACCGGTGTGACCTCGAGCGGGCGATCGCCCGCCTGCGTACCTGGTATGCGGGGCCGATCCTCATCGAATCGTTCCTGCCCGGCCGCGAGTTCACCGTGGGGATTCTGGGCACTGGGCAGGCGGCCCGGCCGCTCGGTACCCTTGAGATCAAGGCCCGTTCATCCTCGGATCAGGCTGCCTACGGGTACCTCGCAAAAGAGGAATATGACGAGCGTATCGACTACCGGCTCGTCGAAGACGGGTTGGCATCCCGTGCAGCGGGGCTCGCGCTCCAGGTCCACCGTATCCTCAATTGCCAGGATGCCAGTCGTGTCGACATCCGGCTGGATTCATCCGGCGAGCCCTGTTTCCTCGAGATCAATCCCCTGGCCGGGCTCCATCCGGTGCGTTCGGATCTCGTGATCCTGGCTTCCGCCCGGGGCTGGTCTTATCGCGACCTCATCCAGGCCATCCTCCAATCCGCACTCGAGCGCATCCAAGAGGCCACCGCCCCGCGTCAGGTCCGCCCGGTACATGCGTGAAGGGGAGATCCTCATTTTGCATGGCAGCCGCCCGGGCCGAGACCAGCCGGTTGAAGATCTGGAAAACCTGGACGTTGCCCAAGGTATTGCGCAAACGCTCGCCGGAAGGGGGCATCCGGTCCGGATGAGCCCGGTGGGCCTCGATCTCAGTCGCCTGCACCAGGAGCTTTCCGATCGCCCCCCGGAACTCGTTTTCAACCTCGCCGAGGGACTCGATGGACTGGACCGGCTCGGTGCAGCGGTTCCTGCCCTCCTCGAAGCGCTCGCCATCCCCTACACGGGGAACCCCCCGCATGTCCTGGCCCTGGCCGACGACAAACTGGCCCTGAAAGCCGTGCTCAGGGAAGCCGGCATCCCGACACCGGCCGGTGACGATCATCGCGGGCCCTTCCTGGTCAAGGCGCGCCACCAGCATGCCTCCCTCGGACTCGATCCCGGGGCGCGTGTCGAGACCAGGGATCAGGCGCTCAGTCTCGTCCACCGGAAAACCAGGACGCACCACACGGCTTTCTTCGCGGAAGCCTACATCGAGGGGCGCGAGTTCAACCTGTCGATTCTCGAGGACCCCCCAGGTGAACCCCGCGTGCTTCCTCCCGCCGAGATCCGGTTCCACGCCTGGCCCGAGGACACCCCGAAGATCGTGGACCACGCGGCCAAATGGGATCCTTCGAGCGTCCGGTTCGCGCACACGATCCGTGATTTTCCGGATGGGGGAGGACCCGACCGCCCCCTCCTCGAAGCCCTCGCCACGACTTCCCGGCAGGTCTTTTCGAAGCTCGGGCTCAGGGGCTATGCCCGCATCGATTTCCGCGTCGATGCGAGCGGTCAGCCCTTCGTGATCGATCTCAATCCGAACCCCACCCTGGATCCCGGGGCCGGGTTTGTCCAGGCCGCGTTACGGGCAGGGTGGGACTACCCGGGACTCCTCGATCAGATCCTCGCCGCAGCCGAGGCCACGGGACACCCCCCCACCACTCGTCCTCCAATGGAGTCCCCTCCCTCGTGATCCAGCCAGGACTCGCCCCTGGGGATATCGATGCACTGATCGCGATCGTCCACGCGACGGGCTTCTTCCGCGCGGAGGAGATCCGCATCGCACGCGAACTCATGGATCAACATCTCGCCCAGGGGGCACTCGGTTCCGGCTACCACTTTGAGCGTGCCTATGACCAACAGGGTGAGCTGGCGGGCTTCGCCTGCCACGGACCCATCCCCGGAACCGATGGCAGCTTCGACCTCTACTGGATCGCGGTCCACCCACGGGCGCAGGGCCTTGGCCTCGGCCATCTTCTCGTGGAAGCCGTGGTCGCGGAGACGAGTCGGTCGGGGGGGCGACTCCTTTACGCGGAAACCTCTTCGCAGCCGCTTTATGATCCGACCCGGGCGTTTTACCTCAGGTGCGGTTTCCGCGAAGCGGCCCGCCTGCCCGACTTTTACCGCCCGGATGACGACAAGATCGTCTACGTCCGGAACCTCTGCAGAGGAATCCCCCCGACCCGGGTGGGCCGTGAACGGTAGGTTCCGGGCGATGAACGGCTGGCCGGGGACCTTCCGTTTCAGGTAGACTAGCGGCATTGGGGTCGGGAAATGATTCCATTTACAGCGTGATATGAATCAATCCTGACTGAATTTGTAGACTCAAACGAGGTTTAATTTCATGAACAGAGAGCAGTCTGGATTTACGCTGATTGAGCTCGTGATGGTGATCGTCATCCTGGGGATACTCGCCGCCGTCGCAATCCCGAAGTTCATCA
>JAJZNM010000121.1 GCA_021852325.1 Pseudomonadota bacterium | reverse complement strand
CGGACGGGCGCCCGGTGGGTCCGACTCCCGGCCGGCCCGAATGCGCTCGGTGCGCGGCGGGTCGCAGCACTCCAGGGTGCTGGTGCCTCCCGCACGCTCGCGCGGGAACTCTTTGACCGGCCCCGCAAGCTCTACTGCCTGATGGGCGTCGAACCGGAATATGACCTCTGGGATCCAGCCACCGCCTTACGCGCACTCGACCAGGCACAAGACGTGCTGGTCCTGGCCTCCTGGCTCGCACCGTCCCATGCCACCCATGCCTCGGTGGTCCTGCCGCTCGCCGCGCCGGCAGAGACCGGTGGCACCTACATCGATCTTGGGGGGCAGATGAATGGCTTTGAGGCCCTGGTCCCGCCGCTCGGTGACGCCCGGCCGGGCTGGAAGATTCTCCGGGTTTTGGGCGAGTCCCTGGGACTTCCGGGATTCGCGTATGAGTCCCGCGAGGCAATCCTCGCGGAACTGGCTTCCAGGCCCACCTCCGGCAACGCTGAGGTTCCCGAGTCCACGACCGGACCCAGCCGGGTCGCAGCCCGTGGGAGCCGGCAAGGATGGTACCGGATCGCCCGCCGCGCACCCTATGGGGGCGATCCGTGCGTACGGCATTCCGCCCCGCTCCAGTCGACAGGCCTCGCCCGCCGAGCCCGCACCCTCTACCTACACCCGGAGGATGCGAAGGCGCAGGGCATCGAGGCGGGGAGCCTGGCCCGCCCGGGCCCGGTAGAGAAGGCCCCGCCCGTTCCGGTCGCCTTCCATGACGGTGTCCCGCGTGGTGTCGTCTGGCTCGATGCCGCAACCGAGGCGGTGTGGGGCTGGGGCCCCTCCTGGGGACCTTTGGATCTCGTGTTCACGCCATCCAAGGATGCGGCAGGGAGGAGCCCGTGAACCCCTGGCTTGCGGGTCTCGAATCCTGGTTTTTGCCCCATATCGTGGGCATACTCGCGGTCACGATCGTCGTGATCCTCTCGGTTGCCTACCTGACCTATGCCGAGCGGAAGGTGATCGGTTACATGCAGTCGCGCCTCGGACCGAACCGGGTCGGACGGTGGGGACTCTTGCAGCCGTTCGCGGACGTCCTGAAACTTCTCTTCAAAGAGATCGTGGTGCCGGAGCGTTCGAGTGGACTGCTCTTCGTCCTGGCGCCGGTTCTGGCCATCGTTCCGGCACTCGCGACCTGGGCCGTGATCCCGTTTGCTCCGGGGCTCGTCCTGGCCAATCTCAATGCGGGACTCATCTATGTGCTCGCGCTCACCTCGATCGGTGTCTACGGCGTGATCCTGGCCGGCTGGGCCTCGAACTCCAAATACGCACTCCTCGGTGCCATGCGATCCGCCGCGCAGATCGTTTCCTACGAGATTGCCATGGGCTTTGCCCTGATCGGCGTGGTCATGGTGGCCCGGACCCTCAATCTCGAGCACATCGTCGAGAGCCAGTCGGGCGGGATCTTGAACTGGTACGTCATCCCGCTGCTGCCGCTTTTTGTCGTGTACTTCGTCTCCGGGGTGGCCGAGACCAACCGTGCACCCTTTGATGTGGCCGAGGGGGAATCTGAAATCGTCGCCGGTTTCCATGTCGAGTATTCCGGCACGGCGTTTGCGGTCTTTTTTCTCGCCGAATATGCCAATATGATCCTGATTTCCGCACTCGCCGCGACCCTGTTCCTCGGGGGCTGGGGATCGCCGCTCGCCGGGCTCGGCATTCCGCTGCTCAGCACGAACGGCCTTTTCTGGCTCGCATTCAAGATGGGCGTGCTCCTGTTCCTGTTTCTCTGGTTCCGTGCCACCTTCCCCCGTTACCGCTATGACCAGATCATGCGGCTCGGCTGGAAGGTGTTCATCCCCGTCACGCTGGTCTGGCTGGTTGTCGAATCCGCATGCATCATCGGCCGTGTCGGGCCCTGGTTCCACGGAGCACGGCTGTGAACCGGTTCCGTTCATACCTCAAGGGGTTTCTCCTCGTGGAGCTCTTCACGGGACTCGGGGTCACCTTCCGCGAGTTCGTCTCGCGCAAGTTCACGCTGCGTTACCCGTACGAGAAAACCCCCCAGTCGCCGCGGTTCCGCGGGTTGCATGCGTTGCGCCGCTACCCCAATGGCGAGGAACGCTGCATCGCCTGCAAGCTCTGCGAAGCCGTCTGCCCGGCGCTCGCGATCACGATCGATTCCGAAAAGGGTGCGGATGGGACGCGGCGCACGACCCGGTATGACATCGACCTCTTCAAGTGCATCTACTGCGGATTTTGCGAGGAGGCCTGTCCCGTCGACTCCATCGTCGAGACGCGCATCTACGAGTTCCATTTCGAGGAACGCGGCCAGCAGATCATGACCAAGGAGAAGCTGTTGGCCATCGGCGACAAGTTCGAGGCCCAGATCGCAGCCGATCGGGAATCGGATGCATCCTTCCGGTAGGCCCAGACGATGAACCCCGCAGGCTGGATCAAGGAAGGCGTGTTCTGGGTGTTCGGGACCATTCTGGTGGTCTCCGCGTTCCGGGTGATCACGGTCCGGCACCCGGTGCATGCGGCACTCTTTCTGGTGCTCTGCTTCTTCAACACGGCGGTGCTCTGGATCCTCTCGGGCGCCGAGTTTCTGGGCATCATCCTGATCCTCATCTATGTGGGGGCGGTCCTCGTCTTGCTGCTTTTTGTCGTCATGATGCTGGATGTGGAGATCGAGAAGCTCCGCGAGGGCTTCGTGCGCTACGCGCCGGTCGGGGCCGTGGTCGGACTGATCCTGGTCCTTGAGCTCGTCTATGTGTTCTGGGCCCACGCGCTCGGCTTTCACGGGCTGGCGGCCCCGGTCCCCGTCACGGCCGGGCACGACAACACCCGTGCGCTCGGGACCCTGCTCTACCGGCGGGATCTTTATCCATTCGAACTCGCCGGCATGATCCTCCTCGTCGGGCTCATCGCCGCCATCCTCCTCACGCTCAGGCGCCGCACAGGTATCCAGAGCCAGAATCCGGGCGATCAGGTGCGGGTCCAGGCCCGGCACCGGATCCGGCTCGTCTCGCCGAAGCCCCCGCGACGGGGAGCCCCGACATGATCCCGCTCGACGACTATCTCATCCTCGGTGCCATCCTGTTCGCACTCGCGGTCATGGGGCTTTTCATCAACCGCAAGAACCTCGTGGTTCTCCTCATGTGTGTCGAGCTCATCCTCCTTGCGGTCAACATCAACTTCGTCGCGTTTTCACGCTACCTCATGAACCGGGAAGGACAGGTCTTCGTGTTCTTCGTGCTGACGGTCGCTGCGGCCGAATCGGCCATCGGGCTGGCGCTGCTCGTGGTCGTATTCCGCCACCGGCAGAGCATCAACGTCCAAGACTTGGACCAGCTCAAAGGATAGCAACATGGCCTCGCTTGCGCTCTGGGTCGTTCTGGCTCCGCTCCTCGCGGCCTTGGTCACGGGATTGGCGGGTATCCACCTCGGCCGGCGCCTGACCCATGCCCTCACGATCATCTGCGTTCTCGCTTCCTGCATCCTCGCGTTCCTGATGCTTCTCCAGGTGCTCGCCGGTGCCCGTCTGGACGCTCCCGTCTACACCTGGATGGTGAGCGGCGGGATCCCGTTCCAGATCGGGTTCCTGGTCGATCCCCTGAGCGCGCTTTTGGCCCTCGTCGTCACGTTCGTGTCCCTGGCCGTCCATGTCTACAGCATCGGCTACATGGCGGACGATCCCGGGGATGTCCGCTTCTTCGGCTACATCTCCCTGTTCACCTTCGCCATGCTGCTCCTCGTGCTCGCGAACAATTTCCTGCAGCTTTTCATTGGCTGGGAAGGAGTGGGACTTGTCTCCTATCTCCTCATCGGTTTCTGGTTCGAGAAGCCGACCGCCACTGCCGCCGCGCTCAAGGCGTTTCTGGTCAACCGGATCGGTGATCTGGGTTTCATCCTGGGAATCGCCATGGTGTTCCGGTATGCGGGATCGCTGTCCTATGCCACCTTCTTCGCCCGGGTGCCCGATCTCGCCGGCATGACGGTGGCCCTGGGCTTCGGCTGGCATGTCCAGGTGCTCACGCTCATGGGGCTCCTCCTGTTCGTCGGCGCCATGGGCAAATCCGCACAGATCCCACTCCATGTCTGGCTTCCGGATTCCATGGAAGGCCCGACCCCGATCTCTGCCCTGATCCATGCGGCCACCATGGTGACCGCGGGCGTCTATCTCGTGGCGCGGCTTTCCCCGCTTTACATCCATGCCCCCGAGGCGCTCAGCGTGATCCTCGTGATCGGTTCGCTCACCGCTTTCTTCATGGGCATCCTGGGCATCGTGGCGACCGACATCAAGCGGGTGATCGCCTATTCGACGCTTTCGCAGTTGGGATACATGATGGCTGGGCTCGGAGCCACCGCCTTTGCGGCCGGCATTTTCCATCTCGTGACCCACGCCTTCTTCAAGGCCCTGCTCTTTCTCGGGGCCGGATCGGTGATCCTGGCCATGCATCATGAACAGGACATGCGCAAGATGGGCGGATTGCGCAAGTACCTGCCTGTGACCTATGCGACCTTCCTGGTGGGGGCCTTGGCGCTCGTCGCCTTTCCGGGATTCTCCGGCTATTTCTCCAAGGATGCGCTGATCGATGCGGTCGGGCAGAGCCCGGTGCCTGGTGCCGCTTTCGCCCATGTGCTTCTGCTGCTCAGCGTCTTCGTGACCGCCCTCTACACGTTTCGCATGCTGTTCATGGTCTTTCATGGCCCGGAGCGGATGGATGCGCATACCCGGGAGCACCTCCATGAGCGTCCCTGGGTTGTGACCCTGCCGCTTGTCCTGCTCGCTCTGCCCGCGCTCGCGGTGGGCTGGATCCTCTTCCATCCGCTGCTCGGCGGATCCTTTTTTGGCACTGCCCTGGCCACCCCGGCTGGAATCAACCCGCTCGCCTCGTTCGCGCATCTTTCCGCCTGGCGGTTTTTCCTGGACGCCTGGGATGCGCCCTCGTTCTATCTCATGCTGGCCGGACTGGCTGTCGCGGCCTATGGCTATCTCTGGCGGCCCGAATGGCCCGGCCGCCTCGTGGCCCGAATCCGGCCACTCTACGGGCTCCTCGTCCAGGGCTACTATTTCGATGCCGTCTATCTCCACCTCGGGGCGGCCGGGAGCGTGCTTTTGGGCCGCAGACTCTGGAAGTGGGGGGATGAGCAGGCGATCGACGGGGTGGGTGTGAATGGCACGGCATCCCGGATCGGCTGGCTCGGCACCCTGGTGCGGAAGCTCCAGACCGGCTTCCTCTATCAATATGCCTTCACCATGGTGGCCGCGCTCGTGGTCCTCGTGTTCTGGGCATTGGTCCGGTACTGAGGGGGCATCGACATGATCCCGGCCTGGTCCTGGCTGAGTCTCCTGATCTGGTTCCCGGTCGCTTCCGGAATCGTGCTCTTGGCGCTCGGCTCCCGGGCGCCGTCCTTCGCCCGGGGCTTTGCGCTCGTAACCTCGATCCTCGCCTTCGTGATGAGCGTGGCGGTCTGGATCGGGTTCCGCGACGGCACGGCCAGCATGCAGTTTGTCGAACGGGCCGCTTGGATCCCGCTGCTTCATGCGAACTATCACCTGGGAATCGACGGCATCTCGCTTCCCTTCCTCGTGCTCACGACCTTCAGCACTGTGCTCGTGGTCCTGGCGGGCTGGCGGGTCATCGAATACAAGCAGGCTGCCTACTTTGCGGCGTTTCTCCTGATGGAAGGATTCATGAACGGAGTCTTTGCAGCGCTCGACGGGCTCCTGTTCTATTTTTTCTGGGAAGCCATGCTGATCCCGATGTTCATCATCATCGGCGTGTGGGGGGGGCCACGCCGGATCTACGCGAGCTTCAAGTTCTTCCTCTACACCTTTCTCGGGTCCGTGCTCATGCTGGTGGCCCTCATCTATCTCGGGGTGCGGACCGGGAGCTACGATCTTTTAGCCTTCCAGCGGGCCCCGCTTGGCCTGGGAACGCAGATCTGGCTCTTCATCGCCTTTCTCCTGGCTTTTGCGGTCAAGGTGCCGATGTGGCCCGTGCATACCTGGCTCCCCGATGCCCATGTCGAGGCGCCAACCGGTGGATCCGTCATCCTGGCTGCGATCATGCTCAAGATGGGGGCGTATGGTTTCCTGCGCCTGAGCCTGCCCATCACCCCGGACGCCAGCCGCTATTTCTCGGGTCTCATGGTGGCCCTCTCGCTGATTGCCATCGTCTATATTGGTTTTGTCGCGCTCGTCCAGACCGACATGAAGAAGCTGATCGCCTATTCCTCGATCGTCCACATGGGGTTCGTCACGCTCGGGTTCTTTGCGCTCTTTTTCATGGTGGGGGCGTCCTCCATCGAGGCCGCCCGCATGGGTGTCCAGGGTGGCATTTTCCAGATGATCTCCCACGGGCTTGTGGCGGCGGCGCTCTTCCTCTGCGTGGGTGTCCTCTATGACCGCCTCCACTCCCGTGATATCGCAACTTATGGCGGCGTGGCCAAGTCCATGCCCGTGTTCGGGGCGTTGTTCGTGTTCTTCGCGATGGCGAACGTGGGTCTGCCGGGGACGAGCGGGTTCGTGGGCGAGTTCCAAGTGATCCTCGCCACTTGGCAGGCGAATCCCTGGTGGAGCCTCCTTGCTGCGC
Source organism: Pseudomonadota bacterium (assembly GCA_021852325.1). GTDB lineage: Bacteria > Pseudomonadota > Gammaproteobacteria > JAKAQQ01 > JAKAQQ01 > JAJZNM01. Next base: position 1,999 of record JAJZNM010000121.1, on the reverse strand, counting down.
TCAATCTCGTGATCGGCGCGGGCTTTACCCTCTGGCTCATCAAGCGCGTGGTGTTCGGCCCGGTGGTGAACGAGCCGGTCGCGAAACTCAAGGATCTGGTCCACAGGGAACGCCTGTTCCTCTTCCTGCTCGCGGTCCCGATTCTCCTTTTGGGTCTCTGGCCTTCCCCGATCCTCGATGTCATGCGGGCCTCGGTGGCCCACCTGGTCCATCAGGCACTGACGAGCAAGATCCCATGAGGCCTCCATCCATGACGGAACAGGGAACCGGACCATGATGTCGATGACGGCGATGGCTCCCGAGGCCTGGATCGCGGCGGGGGCGCTCTTCGTGGTCCTCCTCGAGGCCTTGCGCCCCCTGGTCAAGGCCCGGACGCTTGCCTTCGCCATTCCGGCGAGTACGCTCCTCGCATTGGGTCTCGCCGCCATCAGCGCGAGCTTCTGGACCGCCTCAAGCCAGGGTGTGTTCTTCGCAGGCACACTCGTGGTGGATCCCCTCTCGCGTCTCCTCGTCATCGCGGTATCGATCGCGGCGCTCCTCGTGGTCATCTATTCGGCCAGCGATCTCGAGCGTCACGGATTCGGGCATGGAGAGTATTACGCGCTCCTGTTGACTGCCACGCTCGGAATCCTCGCCATCGTGACCGGCGCCAATGTCCTGGTCTTGTTCCTCGGAATCGAGCTACTGTCCTTGTCGCTTTATGCACTGGTCTCGATCGACCGCGAACGGGTGATCGCCGCCGAAGCCGCCATGAAATACTTTTTCCTGGGGGCAATCGCCTCGGGCGTCCTGCTCTACGGCCTGTCGCTGCTCTACGGCCTGAGCGGAACCCTCTCGCTCGCCCTGCTGCCCCGGATGATCACGGGACTCGGCAGCCGGGATGCCGTGCTTTTCCTGTTTGCAACCGCCTTCGTGATCGTGGCGCTGGCCTTCAAGTTTGGCGCCGCTCCGTTCCACATGTGGGTGCCCGATGTCTATCAGGGATCCCCCACGCCGATCACCCTGCTTGTCGCCACGATCCCCGAACTCGGTGCGATCGCGCTCTTTCTGCGGCTTCTGGTCGTGGGACTCGCTCCGCTTGCGGCCCAGTGGACACCGATCATTCTGGTTCTCGCGCTCCTGTCGCTTCTGGTCGGCAACCTGGCGGCGCTCACCCAGAGCAACTTCAAGCGGCTGCTCGCGTATTCGGCCATCGGGCATGTGGGTTTCATCCTGCTCGGGATCGCGACCGGAACCCTCGAGGGGGAGATTGCGGCTGTCTATTACACGGTCGTGTATGTGACGATGACGCTCCTCGCATTCGGCATTCTCCTCATACTCCGGGCGCGTGGACGCGACGTCGAGGATCTGGATGACCTTGCCGGGTTGAGCCAGATCCATCCGTGGTGGTCGCTTCTCATGCTGTTTGCCATGTTCTCCCTGGCGGGTGTGCCGCCCTTCGTCGGGTTCTGGGCCAAGCTCTCGATCCTCCGCGCGCTCCTCGGGGCGGGTGAAGTCTGGGTCGCCGTCTTTGCCGTGGTCATGGCGGTCGTGGGGGCTTTCTACTATCTCCGGGTCGTCAAGATCATGTACTTCGACCGGGTCGACGGCCAGAAGGCCATCTCTGTACCTTGGGGCGTACCGGAGATCGTTCTTTCACTGAATGGCCTGGCCCTGTTTGTACTGGGCCTCGTTCCGGACGCCTTGTGGGAGCTTTGCGCCTGGGCGTTGCATCACTGATCCGGTGGCTCGGCGAACCGGGCCGGACCTGCCGCACTCCTGAATTTGATGATCGGCCAATAAGCGTTTAGAATGACCAGTCGAACAGGATGCGGGGTGGAGCAGTCTGGCAGCTCGTCGGGCTCATAACCCGAAGGTCGCAGGTTCAAATCCTGCCCCCGCTACCATAAAATCAATAAGTTACCTAAGGTCAACCGCTCTCACTTGACATTTTGGGACAAATTTGGTCCACTGAGTGGAAATTTGGGACAGCGGAGGTGCCCCCATGGCAACCTTTGAA
>JAJZNM010000046.1 GCA_021852325.1 Pseudomonadota bacterium | reverse complement strand
AGCGATCCTGCGAGGTTGCGGATCATGTGGTAGAGAAAGGCATTGCCGGTCACCTCGAGGACGATCTCCGGCCCCGAGACGGTCAGCGAAAGGTGGTCCAGACGACGCCTGGCGGAGCGCGACTGGCACCCGGCGGATCGGAACGCCGAAAAATCATGCTCACCTTCGAGACCGGCCAAAGCCTCGCGCATGGCCTCTACATCCAAGGGATGACGCGACCAGAAGACCCGTCCGGCCTCGATCGCGGGACGGCTCGCACGCACGAGGATCCGGTATCGGTAACTGCGCGTGAGTGCGGAGCGACGGGCGTGGAAATCGGGTGGCACCTCTCTCGCCCAGAGCACACTCATATCGACCGGCAGGTGGCTATTCGTCCCCTCCTGCCAGGCCAGCCGGCTTCGCCTGACCGGGGTATCGAAGTGAACCACCTGTCCACGCGCATGAACTCCGGCGTCCGTGCGTCCGGCGGCCAGCACGCGGATCGGGCCGTCGGCGATGACCGAAAGCGCCCGCTCAAGCTCGGACTGGACGGTCCGTACGGCGCGCTGGAGCTGGAAGCCTCCGAACCTGCGCCCATCGTATTCGACGCCGAGCGCAATCCGCATCGTGCGCCAACCGGGGCGATCAGGTGCCGAGTGAGCGTATCAGGTCCTGTGCCTGCGCTTTCTGGCCTGCCGATCCCTCTTCCAGCACTTCATCGAGGATGCTGCGTGCGCTGTCCTTGTCTCCCATCTCCAGATAGGCCTTGGCGAGATCGAGTTTCGTGTTCACCATCGTCTCGCCACCCACGTCCGGAATGAACGTGGTGCTCGTATGCTCCGAGAGCGCCGCCAGGGATTCGTCGAACTGTTTCTGGGTATCCCGGCCCGGGTCGGGAGGCTTGGGATTCGGCGACGCCGGCCCCGGACCGGTGGCCGTCTGCGGAGTCTTTTTCTGGGGGTCGAACTCGGCCAGCTCAAACTCGAGCTTGAGTTCGGTGTTGGTGTCGGTGCCGATATCCGCCTCGCGGTGGATGGGCTCGATGTGCCCCGTATCCGAAGTGCCGAACTCGAGTGTCTCATCCGGCGGTAGATTCGGCGTGCCCATGAGTTCATCGAAGATGTCCTCGACGTGCGTCGCGGTCCCCACGGCGGGCTCAGCGGGTGACGGGGCACGCGCCGGTGCTGCCGTCTGCACGCGGAGCGGGTCTTGTGCGAACAGGGGCTCCTCCGGGGCGAGCCTCCGGCCCCGCTCCGCAATGTGTGTCCAGTCCGTGCCATCCACGCCGAAGAGGTCACGGAACTTCCGCGCCTCCTCCACATAATCCTTGGGACGCTCGGCGGCAGCATAAACCTCGAGCAGCTTGAGATGGACGTCTCTCTGCCGGGGATTCTGCTTCACCCATTCGAGGAGGGTCTCGATGGCCCGGTCATACAGTCCATAAGCGACCTGGAAGTTGACGTCGGTGAATGGGTCAAATGCCTCCTCAGCGGTCTTCTCTTCGAGCTCCATCTCGGAGCCTTCCGCTTCTGCGGGCTTTGTGCCCGGTTCGAGACCGGATGACTCATCCGGGGTTGCGAGCGGGATGTTGTTCTCCCGGAGTCCGAGCCTCGCGCCTCCACGGCGCTCGGACACGACCGCCGTGCGGGTGCGCTTGGTGCGCTCACGCATCCAGAGCGCCACGAGCAGGGCGAGGATGAGGAGTCCTGCGATCCACCAAGCGAAATCCGGCACTCCCAAGATCGAGCCGGCATGCGAGGGCCGCGGCCTGCGCTGGGCAAGGGCCGCGAGCGCCTGGTTCTTGAGGGCGAGGAGGTGCGCGCGCTGCTGGGAATGCGCTTCGGATGCGTGGAGTTGTGTGGTGACCCGGGCGGCCTCAACGCCTTGCGCCTTGACCTTCTTCCGGAGACGCACGACTTCGGCCGGGCCACGGGTCCGGGTCATGCGTTTCGCGAGGGGTCCGCTCGGCGTGAGGAGGACCAGGCCGGAGCGGGCACGGGGTGCCCCGGCGAGCCGGCCGGCCCGCCAGCTCCGGTCCTCATGCTCGACGAAGGCAATGGCTTCGCGGAGGGGGATCGCCCGGATCCTTGACGCGGGCGGCACCTTGAGCACGGCGCCCTGTCGCAGGCGGTTGATATTGCCGACGAAAGCATAGGGGTTACGCCGGTAGAGCGCAAGCATCAGCTGGTCCGTGCGGGCCGGTGTTCTCGCGATTTTCGTGGCGATGCCCCAAAGCGTCTGGCCCTCTCGCACGGGACCCACCACATGGTGGATCGCTGGGACCGGGACCATCCTGCGCGGTTCGGGGGATACCGGCGCGATCGGCGCGGGTGGCGGTGAGGATTGGGATACGGGGGCCGGTGCGGGAGATGGGGGTGGCAGCGAGACGGCCTGGACCTCGGGTGCGTGGTGGGTCGCCACGAGGAGGGGCGGATTGAGCAGGACGGTGTACTGCCGGACCAGGCGACCGCTCGGCCACTGGACATGGAGCAGGAAGGTGAGGAAGGGTCTCCGGATCGGCTTGTCGCTTGTGATCACGATCTCGCGTTGCCCATCGGCCTCGGTTTCGAGCCGGAAATGCAGCCCGAAAAGGGCCGCAGGATAGCTCAACCCCATTTTCTTGAAGCGGCTGTAACTCGCCAGGCGGACCTTGAGTCCCGCAGCATGGCTGCTGCCGCGTGTGCTGAGGATCGGGATCGTGGCATAAAAATATTGCCCGATCTCGGTATGGGACCGGATGGGACCGAGCCCGATGGCCCAGACGGTCGGGGCGAGACACAAGACCGCGCCCACAGCCAAAAACAAACGCCGAATCTGCCGCATGAGTATTCGCCCTCCCCTGACCAGCTTTGAACTCAAGTCATCTCTCACGAAGAGAACCCAACTATAGCTCAAATAAGGATTTTTACCAACCGCTCGGCAATCTGGACCGCATTGAGCGCCGCTCCCTTGCGGACATTGTCCGAGACCACCCATAAATTGAGACCTTCCGGCACATCGAGATCCTGCCGGATCCGCCCCACGAAGATCTCGTCCCGAAGCGCCGCGTGGGTCACCGGGGTCGGATAGCCGCCGGGCGTCCGTTCGTCGATCACCCTGACCCCTTCCGCCGCGGCGAGTGCGGCCCGCGCGTGCGCGGGGGTCAGGGGCTCACGGAACCGGGCGTGGACCGCAGCGGCGTGCCCGTAGAAGACGGGTACCCGTACCGCCGTGGGATTCACCTCGAGCGCGGGCCGCTCCAGGATCTTCTTGAGCTCGCAGACGAGCTTCATCTCCTCACGCGTCCATCCGGATCCTTCGAAGGTGTCGATCTGGGGGATCACGTTGAAGGCCATCGGCACCCCGTAGAAGACCGCATCGGGTTCGATGTCGAGCCCGTTGAGCCGTCGCCCGGCCTCGCGGGACAGCCCCTCGAGACCGGCGCGGCCCGCACCCGAGACAGACTGATAGGTCGCAATTTCGACCCGCTTGAGGCCGGCGAGATCATCGAGGCACTTGAGGACCACGGCCAGGGCGATCGTTGAACAGTTGGGATTCGCGAAGAGCCCGCGGGCAAGCCCCTGACGCAAGGTTTCGGGATTAACCTCGGGGACCACAAGCGGAACGGCCGGGTCCAGGCGAAACGCGCGGCTGTTGTCGATCACGAGACAGCCCGCCTCCGTGGCTTCAGGCACATGGCGTTCGCTGAGCTCGGTGTCGAGGGCGAAAAACGCAAGATCAACACTTGCAAAATCAAACGTGTCGAGCGATCGGGTCCTCAGCGTCTGGGCACCAAACGGGATCGGGGTTCCGACCGATTCCGGGCTGGCCACGAGTTCGAGCACATCGAGCGGGAACGCACGGTCGGCGAGGATCTCGACGATCGTCTGCCCGACGAGCCCAGTGGCCCCGACCACGGCCACCCGCAGATGGCCGGGATCAAGCGCCCGGCCTTCCGTCCCCCTGGATTTCATGCGTACCTCACTCCTCATCCGGCCCGATGCTGCCCGGAACCGGGCGCATGGGCGGGGTGACCGCGCCGTTTTGCCCTCGCTGCCTCAGGGCATGATCCATGAGCGTGAGTGCCACCATCGCTTCAGCAACCGGCACTCCCCGGATCCCGACACAGGGGTCATGCCGGCCCTTGACCAGAACCTCCCGAGGTTGACCGTCGGTTCCCACGGAGGCAATCGGCAGGCGGATGCTTGAGGTGGGCTTGAATGCGAGATAGGCGCAGATGGCCTGTCCGGTCGAAATCCCGGCCAGGATCCCACCGGCATGATTGGTCCGGAAACCATCCGGGGTGATCGCATCGCGGTGCTCACTGCCGCGCTGGAAAGCCGCCTTAAAGCCATCACCGATTTCGACCCCCTTGACGGCGCCGATGCTCATCAAAGCGTGGGCCAAAGTCGCATCCAGTTTGTCGAAAACCGGATCACCCCAGCCCACGGGCACCCCGTAGGCCACCACTCCGACCCGCGCACCCACGGAATCGCCTTCACGCCTGAGTGACTCGATGAGCTCCGCAATCGGCGCGAGCCATTCCTCCTCGGGTGCGAAAAAATCGTTGTCGGGCCGCACGCGCGGTGGACGACCGGCAAAACGCAGGGATCCGATCCCGTCGAGCCAGCCCACGATCCCGATGCCGAACTCAAGCGCAAGATACTTCCGGGCAATTGCACCCGCGGCAACCCGCATCGCGGTCTCGCGCGCCGATGCTCGCCCGCCACCCCGATAATCGCGATGGCCATACTTCATGAGGTAGGGGTAGTCGCCATGTCCAGGCCGCAAGATCTGGGCGAGTTCGCGGTAATCACCCGGACGGGCATCCGTGTTCGCGATCACGAGACCGATCGGGGTCCCGGTGGTCACGCCTTCGTAAACGCCCGAGAGGATCTCGACCCGGTCCGCTTCGTGTCTTTGGGAGGTATGGCGTGACTGGCCCGGCCTGCGGCGGTCGAGGTCCTGCTGCAGATCGGCCGCCTCGAGTGGCAGACCGGGCGGGCAGCCGTCGACGATCGCACCGAGCGATGGGCCATGGCTTTCTCCGAAGGTCGTGACGCTGAACAGTTTCCCGAAGTGGCTGCCGGACATCTAGAAACCTGCTGCTTCGAGCACCGGACGGGTCACCACGAGGACATCACGGCGTCCGCTCGCGAGTTCCGGCCACGACCAGCCGATTTCCGGCCAGCGCTCCTCGAGGGCCCACAACGCCCCGCCCACCTCGAGGACGAGTGTGCCTTGTGGCGCGAGATGGGCGGTTGCGCCCGCCAACAAGGTCTCGATCACATCAAGCCCGTGGGGTCCGGCAGCCAGCGCGGAAGGGGGCTCACAGGTGAACTCGGGCGGGAGATCTTCCAGGCCGCGGGGATCGACATAAGGGGGATTGGCCACGATGAGATCATAGCGGCATCCGGCCAAGGCCTGAAACCCGTCGGAGCAAAGCAGCCGCATCCTTGGCCCGAGTCCATACCGGTCCCGGTTGATCGCCGCCACCTCGAGTGCGGCTGGGGAACGGTCGATGGCATCGACCTCGGCATCCGGGAACGCCAGTGCACAACCGACCGCGAGCGCACCCGAGCCGGTCCCGAAGTCGAGAATGCGATGTACCTCATGGCTCTGGATCCAGGGTTCGAAATGCTGATCCAGGAGTTCGCCGATCGGTGAACGGGGAATCAGGACGCGCTCATCGACATGAAGACGCAGCCCGAAAAAATACGCTTCACGGACGAGATACGCAAGGGGCCTTTGCTCCCGGATCCGGCGTGCGATCAGCGTGGCAATGGCCCGGCGTTCGCCAGGAAGCAGTCGGCCACTGAGATGGCCGGAAGGCCAGTCGGGATCCCAGTGCAGCACGGCAAAGACCAGCCGCTCCGCCTCTTCCAGGGCATCGTCAGTGCCTTGTCCATAGGCGAGATCGGCTCCCGCGAGACAACTCGCGGTGTAGCGGATCCAATCCTGGCCGGTTTCCAGATGATCGATCGCCCCGGGATCGGGGATTTCGGTCCCGGGGGTCAAGGGCAGAGGCTGGGTTTTGGGGTTCATGTGCGGGATCGTCATCGCGCGGGTCGGCCATCGACTTGAGCCTGCCGACCTTTATACTATAAATGATCCTCGCGGAAGCAGAGACCTCGTCATGAGCAAGCACCTCCACCTGGTCGGACTGGTTGGGAGCCTCCGGTCGCGCTCGTACAATCTCGGGCTCATGGAAGCGGCCCGGGAACTCCTGCCTCCGGGACTGGACCTCGAGTCCTTACCGCTCGGCATGATCCCGCCCTACAACGAAGACATTCGCGCCGGGGGTTTCCCGGAACCTGTCGCCGAGCTCCGCCAGAAGATCGGTGCCGCCGATGGGGTCCTGATCGCGACACCGGAATACAACTATTCCTATTCCGGCATCCTCAAGAACGCGATCGACTGGGTTTCCCGGCCGCCCGACCAGCCGTTTCTCGACAAACCCGTCGCCATCATGGGCGCGAGTCCGACCCTGTTCGGCACCGTCCGGGCGCAAATGCACCTACGCCAGGTTTTTATCTACCTGGATGCGAAGCTCCTTCAGCGTCCCGAGATCATCGTTCCCGATGCCGCCCACAAGTTCGATGCCGCGGGGCACCTCACCGATCCCACGACCCGCGATCTCCTCAAGACCTGGCTTCTGGCATTCGAGCAGTGGATCCGACGCCTCACGCCCTGACCCTCCCTCTACGCCGGATCCCGGCACCCGAGCGCTGGTTCCTCGCAGCGCTTGACGCCCTCACCCGCTGCGAGATTCCCTGGGTCCGGCGGCTCCTCATCCGGAGCTTCATCTCGATCTTCGGCGTCGACCTCAACGAGGCCGCCGAATGTGACCCGGACCGCTATCCGCACTTCAACGCTTTTTTCACACGCGCCCTCAAGGCGGGGGCGAGGACGCCAGCCCCGCCACCGTGCCTTTCATCCCCGGTCGACGGGACACTGGTCAGTCTCGGGGTGGCGAGCCCCTCGGGCCTCGTCTCGGTCAAGGGCGTGCGCTTTTCCTGGCATGGCCTCATCGGCCCATCCGTGCCTGAAGCAGGGCTCTTCAACCCGCAAGCGTACTTCTTCAACTGTTATCTCGCCCCCCGAAACTACCACCGCGTGCACATGCCCGATGCGGGCCGCCTGATCCGGGCAGAATGGATCCCGGGCCGGTTCCGTTCGGTGCGGCCGGACCGGGTTGCCCGCCACCCGGAGATTCTCGCGGGCAACGAACGGGTGCTGCTCACGTTCGCGACCCGCCACGGGCCCCTCCTCCTCATCCTAGTCGCCGCACGTCTCGTCGGCGGGATCGAAACCCCCTGGTGTCCGGCGCGTCTTGCGTGGCGCGACACCGGCCAGTCTTTTCGCGAGGCCTTGGCCAGCGGCGTGGGTACTGCCTTCGGGCGCGGCGACGAAATCGGCCGCTTCAACTACGGTTCGAGTGTCTTGGTCATCGCTCCATATGCGATCTGGAAGCCTCTTCACGAAACCGGGACGCTACTCGTCGGGGAAGCCCTCGCCCGCCCCGAGATGGCATCCTGAGCGGGTTGGACGCCTTCCCTGCCAACTGCCGGGAATCGCTCACGAAACCCAAAGACTCCCCAAACCCGTCCATCCGCACCCCGCTCCAGAGCACTCTGCCGAAATGATTTATGCACATGCCACGCCACTACGGCCACATTTGGACAACATGCGCGTCAATCTCAAATCCATTTCCGGCAGTATCACGTATCTAGTTGAAATAAATATTATTTATGGATGAGCAACAATTATCCGCTACCGTGGAAGCACGCCATTCTCAAGGCTCCGGATTAACCTCCACGCTCCTCATCCACAGAGTTTTCCACAGCTTCTGTGGATAAGGATGCCTTCCGGACGGGCGTTTCCGGCGATCCATCACGGGCGAGATTCCGGCCAGTCGACTGCCCCCTCGAGTAAACGCACGCAGGTGGCCAATCCGTCTTCATCGGACTCGTGGAAACGTCCGGGCACATGGCTGTCGAGGTCAAAAACCCCGACTACCGATCCTGCGACCGATAGCGGGATCACGAGCTCGCTGCGCGCGCGGGGATCGCAGGCAATATGGCCGGGGAATGCCTGGACATCCTCCACCCTCAGGATCTTACCGGAGCGTGCAGCCTGGCCGCAGACACCTTCCCCGAAGGGTATCCGGATACACGCCGGCGGACCCTGGAAGGGTCCAAGCACGAGTTCGGCCCCGCGCCTGAAATAGAAACCGGCCCAGCTCACCCGCTCCATTTCCTGAAAAACGAGTGCTGCCATGTTGGCGGTATTGGCGATCGGGTCGCGTTCCCCTTCGAAAAGCGCTGCGAGCGCACGGTGGAGCGCGACATAAAAACCGGGTCCCTGATCGATGTTTGAGGCCGAGTGGATCATGCGTATACCGACCTCACGCCTGGGCAAAGGGAAACGAGACCGTCTCGGAAAGACGCCGGGCACCGGAGGCCAAAAGGACGATCCGGTCAAAGCCGATGGCAACCCCTGAACAATCCGGTAAACCGGCTTCCAAGGCCGCAAGATAGCGGGTATCCGGTTCGACATCCGGCCGGCCGAGCTTGCGGCGCAGCGACCGGTCGGATTCAAAGCGCATCGCCTGTTCGGCGGGATCGGCGAGCTCATGGTAG
>JAJZNM010000023.1 GCA_021852325.1 Pseudomonadota bacterium | reverse complement strand
GGCCTGGATGAGGGAGACGGATTCACGGATGGCGGTTCCCGCGGTGATCACGTCGTCAATGAGGACAATGTGTCCTTTGAGCGGGCCCCCGACCAGCCGGCCCCCTTCCCCGTGATCCTTCGCCTCCTTGCGGTTGAAAGCATAGGGCCGGTTTTCCCCGAAGCGCCCGGACAGGGCGATCGCGGTCGTCACCACAAGGGGGATGCCTTTGTAGGCCGGCCCGTAGAGGCCCTCGAATCTCCACCCGGTCTCGATCAGGGTTTCGGCGTAAAGCGTTCCGAGTTCGGCAATCGCGGGCCCGTTCTGGATACGCCCGAGATCGAAAAAATAAGGGCTCTCACGTCCGCTTTTCAGAGTGAACCGTCCAAAGGATAGTGCACCGGCTTGAAGCGTGAGCTCGAAGAAACGTTCCACTCTCGATGGCATGTTGCCCCCTGGTTCCCGCATCGCGAAAGTCACGGTCCCCATCCTAACGAACTCCACCTGGTTTGGACAGGGCCACTTGGACTCGGGGAGGGGAGACGGTAGACTGGCCCCCATGCGTGTGCTCACCTTCAATGTGAACGGGTTGCGTTCCGCCTCCCGGAAGGGTTTCCTCGACTGGTTGCCGACGAGCGGAGCGGACATCGCCTGCCTCCAGGAAACCCGCGTGCCGGAGGTAGAGCGTGCGGAGCTCAAGCTCGGAGCAGCGGGTTATGTCGGCCATTATGCCGATGCGCTCCGTCCGGGTTACGCCGGAGTGGCCATCCTGTCGCGGCGCGAACCCGACGAGATCGAGCGCGGGTGGGGAGTACCCGAGTTCGACGACGAGGGACGTCTTCTGGCTGCGCGTTTCGGCTCGCTCTGGGTAATCTCGCTCTACCTACCGTCCGGATCGCTGGGGCCCGAACGGCAGGCCTCGAAGGACCGTTTCCTGGACGCGTTCCCGGAGGCACTGGCCCGATTCCGGAACCGGGGGCCGCTCATCCTCGCCGGTGATTTCAACATCGCCCACCGCCCGATCGACCTTCGGAACGCCAAAGCCAATGAGAAGCATTCGGGGTTCCTGCCCCATGAACGGGCCTGGCTCGATTGGCTGTTTTCCGCTGACGGCGGGCTGGTCGATGCTTTTCGCGTGGTCAACCCGGACCCGGACCAGTACACATTTTGGTCGAACCGGGGTCGCGCTTATGAAAAAAACGTGGGATGGCGCATCGACTATGAGGCGGTGACGCCGGACCTGGCCCGCACCGTCCAGAGCGCCTCGATCTACAAGACGCAGCGCTTTTCGGATCATGCGCCCCTCATGCTCGATTACGAGATCGGGTCACCCGGATGAAGACCGGGGTGCGAAAAGCAGGAGTTCCGTCCGTGTGGAGGAGGCTATTCACCAAGCGGATGCTGATCGCTCTCCTCATGGGTTTCTCTTCCGGGCTGCCGCTCCTCCTCACGAGCACGCTCCTCCAGGCCTGGCTCACCCGACAGGGGATCAATCTTGGCCTGATTGGCCTGTTCTCGCTCGTCGGATTGCCTTACACACTCGAGTTCGTCTGGGCGCCGGTCCTGGACCGATTTCAGCTGGGCGTCCTCGGCCGGCGGCGGGGCTGGCTGCTCGCGACCCAGCTCGCACTCGTGGCCACGATTGCCTCGATGGCGTTCTTCGATCCCAACCGGGATCTCCTGGCGATCGCCGCGCTCTGCCTGGCCATCGCATTCTCTTCCGCTTCCCAGGATACCGTGATCAATGCCTACCGGCGGGAATCCCTTGCGGATGATGAACAGGGTTTCGGGGCCTCGCTCTACGTCAATGGTTACCGCGCCGCCATGCTGGCCGTGTCGGGCGGGGGGCTCATCCTGGTCCACTTCGTGGGTTTCCACAAGGTCTATCTCGTCATGGCAGCCCTCATGGGTGTCGGCATCGTGACGACGTTCATCGCCTCCGAGCCGCGTCTCACCGCGCCGCTCCCTCGCGGTTTCCGTGAAAGCGTGGTCGAACCCTTCCTGTCCTATCTCCGCCGTCCGGATGCCGTCTGGGTGCTCGTGTTCATCCTGCTTTACAAGGTTGGCGATCTCGTGGCTTCGAACATGACGATCCCGTTTTATCTCAAGATGGGTTTCTCGAATCTCACGATTGGTGTGGTCGTCAAGGCCTTTGGCTTCTGGGCGATCATCGGCGGCGGGTTACTCGGCGGAGCACTTATCCTGAGGATCGGGATGTTTCGTGCCCTGTTCTGGTTCGGGCTGCTGCAGGCGTTTGCGACGGCCAGTTTTGCACTCCTCACCTGGACGGGTCCTTCCATCGGCTGGCTGGCCTTCGTGATCAGCGCCGAGAATCTCACGCTCGGGATGAGCACCGCGGCCTTTGTGGGTTTCATGGCGCTCATGACCGACCGCCGGTTCACGGCCACCCAGTATGCGCTCCTGTCGAGCCTGATGGGTGTTCCGCGGGTGATCCTCTCGGCGCCGAGCGGCTATCTCGCACTCGGACTCGGCTGGCCCCTTTTTTTCATGGTCTGTGCGCTCCTCGCAGCACCCGGGCTCATCCTGCTCCGCCGGTTCCGCCATTGGCTTGAAGTACCCCTGGACACGCCCGATCCGGCAGAGTGCTCTCGGGAGACGGCGGCTCTGATAGAATAGGACGTTACGATCACACGGGTTCCCCATGCATTCCCCAGACGGCCCGGCCCGTTCCTCTGCGGCCAGCCGTGTCCAGGATTTCCAGGTCTTCGGTGAGTTTGGCGAGGTCAACCCCTCGATCTCCGATGGATCGACCTTCACCTTCCTCGATCCGGGAAAACTCAAGGCCCTCTTCCACGCGCCGATCCCAGGCTGTCATCTCTATTCACGCCTCGAAAACCCTTCGACCCGCGTGCTCGGCCAGGCCCTTGCGCGTCTCGAAGGGACTCCCGCGGCCCATGCGACCGCCTCCGGCATGGCCGCGATCACAACCACGCTCATGGCCCTCTGCGAACAGGGTTCCGTGATCGTCTCGGACCGGCTGGTCTACGGCGGCACCCACGCGCTCTTGCGAAACGTCTTTCCGCGCTACGGCATTACGACCCGGTTCGTCGATTGCACCGATCCCGATGCGGTACGCGCAGCGCTCAAGGGCGAGGTCCGCGTGCTTTACTGCGAAAGCCTCACGAATCCCCTGCTCCGGACGCCCGACCTCGCGCTGCTCGCGGAGCTTGCCCATGCCCGGGGCGCCCGTTTCGTCGTGGACAATACGTTTGCACCTCTGATTTTTGCACCGCACGAGCTCGGTGCCGATATCGTGATCCACAGCCTGACCAAGTTCATCAATGGCATGAGTGATTGTGTAGCCGGCGTGATCTGTGCGGACCAGGCGTTCATCGACGAGTTGAGCGATGCGGGCTCGGGCACCTGCATGCTCTTCGGCCCGACACTCGACAGTGCACGGGCCGCCTCGATCTACAAGAATCTTCATACCCTCCCGGCGCGCATGATCCAGCACGGGCACAATGCGCAGCTCTGGGCCGAGCGGCTCAGGGGGCATGGACTCAAGGTCTGTTATCCCGGATTACCCGACTATCCGGATCGTGCCATCTTTGCGCACCAGGCTGACCCCCGCATGGGCTCTGGCGGCATGCTCACGATGGATGCCGGGAGCGAGGATCTGGCCGAGGCCTTGATGCTGGCGCTCCAGGAAGTCCAGGTCGGGTTCCTCGCGGTCAGCCTGGGCTACTACCGCACGCTCTTCAGCCCGCCGGGTGCGAGCACGTCCTCGGAGATCCCCGAGAGCGAGCGGCTGGCAACCGGGCTCACCCCCGGGCTCGTCCGCTTTTCGGTCGGGCTCGATTTCGAGATCGAAAGGAGCTGGGAGCGGTTCGAGGGCTGTCTCCGCAAGGTCGGACTGATCGGCTGAAAATCCGGATCCTCCTGCAACCGTGCTGCCCCTGCCGGGTAAACCCGGATTCGTTTCGGGTGAGGATTCCGGGGGCAAATCAGAGCGTGCGCGGTTGGCGGGCTTCGATGGTTCGTGCGGTGCACGGATAGACCCGGCGTTGCTCCGCGTCCAATCCGGTAGTCCGAGTCACAGGCTGGACATCTGGCCATAGGATCACGGACTACCAGACGGAGCAGATACCAAAATCGAAAGATGAACCTTGAAACGGTGCTTGGCGTATCTCGCCGGTGGCCTCGGCAGTGCACAGGCTCTGACCGAGCGCATGATGCCGCGATCCAGCACGGGATCTCCGGTGGATTGCACCATCTCGACCTGGCGGGCATGGCCATCGACCACGAGAAATGAAACCTGGCTGTTTACCGACAGTCCCCTCAAAAGCGCCTGGTGCGAGTAGCCCTGCAGTATGCAGAGGTAGACTGCGCGGTTCAATTTTTGGTGAAAATCCCTATGCGTCTTTGCGAATCGCAAGCGCGTCTGCCGAACGTTTGAACCCCAGCGGAGAACAATCGGGACTTCAAAATAGTGCTGGTTGTAACCAGGAGGAGGGGGTGGCAGTGAGCAGGTTTTGACCGCGTGTACGATCGTCCGGTTCAGCAGTGCGTTTGGGGTCGGCTGCCTCAGTCGGACCTGCTGCGCGTGTCCCGCATCATCCATAAACAAAACCACACCCGATCCCGGTGCTCCTTTCAGGAGTGCGGATGGCGCATGATCCAAGATGCAGTCATAGAGTGTGGTAACCAGGTTCCGCTGGAATAGGGCGGAAATCGGCGGATGCACCGGGGTGTGCACCGCTGCGTGTCCGGTTGAGGAGGCGGCCATGCAGGCGAGTGCCATGACGCTCAGGGCCAGGAATCGGCTGATGACGAATTTTTCCTTTTGCATTGCCCGTGATCCCGGATGTCCCGAGCATCGTACCTGAAATCCCAAGGTGCGTCCGGAAGGGCGTGAACATCCCGGGATACTCGGTGGCCGTTCTGCGGCATCGGGACGGGTTGGGATCCCGACGAAGCGGTCAGTGGCCGGCCGGCTCCTTCTGCCTCCGGTGCGGCGCACCGTGGGCCGGATACGGTGTGCGAGTGCCGGTGGTCAAGCCGAGTGGATGTGTTGAAGGTGGGCAGGTCCGGAAGGTCCAGGAAGCGCGATCGCCGGATCCAGTTCACCGGCCAGAACTTTCGGGTTTCCCAGGGGTCCATGCTGTAGGATGGTAAATCCGATGGAAGCTGGTGACTCCCCCATGTCCACGACTCCGGTGAGGGGCTTGTGCCGGTCTGTTTGGAGACGAACCCAGGCCTTGAGGGGTCCGGACGGGCAGGAGATGCGCACGGGTCCCATGCGGCTCCCCTGGGGATGGGCTGCTTCCCTGACCGGCATGCTGGGCCTCATCCTGGCAATGGCCCCATCGGCACGTGCATCGGGTTGTTTCGCATTTCCGGCGCTCGTGCGCGAGGCGCGTGCGCTGGCTGCGAAGCCCTATGTGCCGCCCAAACCGGTCCCCGGCTTCCTCAAGCATCTCACCTACAATGAATACCAGTCCATCCGTTTCAAGCCCGCCCGGAGCCTCTGGCGCCAGCGGAAATCCCGGTTTCAGGTTGAGCTTGTTGCCCCCGGGCTTTATTACACGACTCCCGTCCAGATCCTCGTGGTGGACGGCTGCAGGGTCCATCCGCTGCCGTTCAGGCCCTCGGATTTCACCTACCCCACACCGGGTTTACGCCAGCGCATACCGCACGCGCTTGGATATGCCGGATTCAAGCTGACCTATCCTTTGGTCGGCCGGGAATGCTGCAACCAGTTTCTGGTCTTTGCGGGTGCGAGTTATTTCCGTGCGGTGGGCCGACCCAACAACTTTGGATTGTCGGCGCGTGGCATTGCCATCAATACCGCTTTCCCGCCCCATGAGGAGTTTCCGGTCTTCCAGAAGTTCTGGCTCATGCGGCCCGGACGGCAGGCGCGGCAGATGGTGATCGATGCGCTGCTCAATGGGCCGAGTGTCACGGGCGCCTACCATTTCGTCATCCGGCCCGGCCAGGTGACCCGGGTCAAGATGCGGGTTCGCCTCTTTTTCCGCCAGGTGCCGCGGGTTCTCGGCATCGCGCCTTTGACCAGCATGTTCTTCTATGGGGCTGGGACACCCCGTCCTCCCGGGGAATGGCGCCCGGCCGTACACGATTCAGACGGGTTGGAACTCGTGAATGGGGATGGCGAATGGATCTGGAGACCTTTGATCAATCCACCGAGATTCCAGGTCACGAGTTTCCAGCTTGTCAATCCACGCGGTTTTGGCCTGGTGCAGCGTGACCAGCGGTTTTCAGGATATGAGGATCTCGGAGCCCGCTACGATACGCGTCCGAGCGCCTGGATCGTCCCGAAGGGCCAATGGGGACGCGGCCGTGTGGAACTGGTCGAGATTCCCACCGATTCGGAGACAGTCGACAACATCGTGGCCTATTGGGTTCCGCACCACCCGATCACGCCAGGGCGGGAATACCGGTATGACTACCGTATCTTGTTTGGCCGTGCGGGGATCGCCCGCCCGCCGGCTGGGTCTGTGATCCACACGTTCGTGGGCGCGGGACGCAATCCCGGCATGCCCTGCGATCGAGGTCGGCACACATTGCGTTTCATCGTCGATTTTTCGGTTCCCCGGGCTGACCTCGATCTTCCGGCTCACGGCGTGGTGAGCGCGGTTGCTCCTGCACGCATCCGCGGCGTCACGGTCATGGCGGCACGGAGGGTGGGCCTGTCGCAGGCATCCTTTGACCGTCTTTCGTTCCGGGTTAGCGTACCCCAAGGACATCCCGTTGAACTCCGGGCATTCCTGCGCAATCGGGGCCACGCCCTGACCGAAACCTGGAGCGACATGCTCCCGGCGGATGAAGCCTCCGTCCTGGCACATACACCAGGGTGTCCGTGATGCGGAATCCGTCTTCGCTTCAGCGTGGAATCTGGTAGGTCCAGACTTCGGTGAGCGGTTTCGCGCGGTAGTGGATCCAGGCCTTGAGGACGAGGCCCGGGTGGCTCGGGACGGTAAACCGGAGTTGCCAGCGCCTCGTCCCAGCCAGCTTGATGAGGGTGAGCCCGTTGACCTTGCCATGACCGCTGATCGTGACGGAGGGCTCGAGGCCCACCCAGGACGGAATCGCTGCCAGACGCTTGCTTTGAAAGGAGAGGGTAAACGTCCGGCGGCCGCCAGGTGATCGTACCTCGCGCGTGGCCATGACCCGCCCGAGTGGGGCGGGAGGGGTTGGAAGTATGCCCCAACGAATCGTATAGCGAAGTTCAAGGGGTTGCCCGGGTGCGGGCTCACGTCCAGGTACCCAAAGCGCCACAATGTTGTCGTTGGTGGCTTGTTCCGTCGGAATCTCGACGAGTTCAAGCTGGCCGGGACCCCAGTTTCCGTGCGGCTCGATCCAGACGCTTGGAGATGCCTGGTAATGCTGGTGCAGCGACTGGTACGCCCCGAAACGGCGGTCGCGCTGCATGAGCCCAAAACCCCTCGGGCTGGCGAGCGGGAACATCCGTACCGTCAACCGACCGGGATCGGCAAGGGGCGACCAGATCCAGCGTCCCGTTCGGGTCTCATAGGACAATCCGTCGGAATCATGCACCGCCGGATGCAGGCGGGCCGGCCGGTTCGCATCCAGGCGCCCGCGGAGAAACATGCTGACCAGGGGAGCCAGTCCAAGACGCTTGACCGGACGGCGCAAAAACAGCACCGCGTGGACCTGCATCCGTGTGGTCTCACCCGGAGTCACACGGAACCGGTAGACACCGGTCACGCTCGGTCCATCGAGCAAGGCGAAGAGGGTCAAAGCCAAGTCCTTGCGTTCTGGCCGGATGATCCAGAAGGACCGGAAGGGCGGAGCATTCCCGGAGCTATTGGGTACGGCGGTATTGACCAGGAGGGCGCGTGCCAGCGGGCCCCACCATTGACCCTGTCCCCGGGCCCGAAAGTAGCCTTCGCCAAGAAACGACAGATACGCATCAGCCCGGTGGAGACCCACGAAGTGATCCACAATCTCGAATCCCGATGGGGCGATCCGGGGTGGGAGCTGCTTCGCCAGTGAAGCCGGCACCCGAAAATCCGATGCCGTGAAGGTGACGGGCACGATCGTTCTCCGCGTCACGAGGCGGATCATGACTGCCTGATGGAAAAGATACCCTGCGGGTTTGAAAATGAGGCTGAGGCGGGCCTGTGCTGGCCAGAAGGGCAGCCTGCCCTGAAAATACAGGGATTGAAAGCGCGTCCGCCCGATCCGGCGCAGGGCACGGGGTGCGGAAGGCGGGGGGACATAGGGTCTCAGGGCGAGCGCATGGGCTTTTGCGAGAATACGGGCAAAGAGCCAACGATAGCGGTTCCTCCGTCCAGCGGGCGGCGGGTGCGCGGAGCTGGCCAGGCTGGTCATGAGGTTTGCGTTCGCATTCTCGGCCTGCTGGAGGGCAGTGCGGGCTTCTGCGGACGCCTTTCTCGTTGCCATGGCGAGTTTTTCCTGTGCCATTCGGAAACCGGCTTTCGCAGCCGTGAGCTCGGCGTGGAGAGACTGTATCTCGCGGGCAAGGGCTGCATTGCGGGCCTCGGTTCGTGTGAGGCGGGAGTTGGTGGCTTGAAGGGCGATCCGGATTTTGTGAACGGAAGACAGAGGGGCACAGCTTGTGAGCCAGAACGGCACGATCAGGGCGAGCAGGCGCGCGCCGACCTGCATCCTGCCAGTCAAGATTGGGGATGGAAACC
>JAJZNM010000049.1:1625-8802 GCA_021852325.1 Pseudomonadota bacterium | reverse complement strand
CGCGCACTGGAACAGCGGGCGGCATCGGAAGCGGGTCTTGATGCCCGCACCCTCATGGAGCGTGCTGGCGCCCGGAGCCTCGCGTATATCCGGCATCTCTGGCCTTCCGTGAGGGATCTCGGCATTCTCGCCGGGCCTGGGAACAATGGGGGCGATGGTTTTGCCTTGGCATGCCAGGCGCTCGATGCAGGTTACTCGGTGCGGGTGTGGACAGTGGCACCGGCCTCCACTGAGGGGCCGGCCTCGACCTGGGCACAAAAGCTTTCGGGCCGGCTGCCGCTCCTCACCTTCGATCGAGAGGGTCACTTGCCCGTCGATGAACCCGAGCTCTGGATCGACGCGCTTTTGGGCATTGGGCTCAACCGCCCGCCGGAAGGACCGATCCGGTCCGCGATCGAGCGGCTGAACGGGATGCGGGCGCCCATCTTGTCACTCGACATCCCCTCAGGGCTCGATGGGGATACGGGTTCGGTGCCCGGGGGCGGTGACCGGGCCGTCCGGGCATCCGCCACGATCACGTTTCTTGGCCGGAAGCGCGGCCTCTTTACCGGGCTCGCTGCGAGGTATGTTGGTCGGAGGGTCGATGCCGTGACGCTTGGGGTCCCGAGAGACCTCTTGCTCGGGATCCCGCCCGCCGCCGAGCTCATGGACGAAGACGATCTCGCGAGCGCCCTTCCGCCCCGGGACCCGGCCTCGCACAAGGGCAGCTGGGGCCATCTCCTCCTCGTGGGCGGGGGGCTCGGCCACGGTGGGGCCATCCGGCTCGCTGCCGAGGGTGCGTTGCGCTCCGGTGTGGGCCTCGTGTCGGTCGTGACCCGCTCCGAGCATGTGTCCGCGTTGATCTCGGCGCGTCCGGAAGCCATGGTGCACGGGACCCAGACGGGCCGGATTCCAGAGGCGCTCCTCAAGCGGGCGGATCTCGCCGTGATCGGCTGTGGGCTCGGGCAGGATCGATGGGCGCGTGCGCTCTGGGAACAGTTGCTGACCTGGCCGAAGCCGCTCGTCGTGGATGCCGATGCGCTCAACTGGCTGGCGCGCTCACCGGTCACCCGGGACGACTGGCTGCTCACGCCCCATCCCGGCGAGGCCGCACGCCTGCTCGGTGTGGACGTCGAGACGGTCGAGGCGGACCGGTTTGAATCCTGTGCGAGGCTCGCAGACCGGTATCGTGCCACGGTCGTGCTCAAGGGTTCCGGAACGCTCGTATCCGGTCTGCCGATGGCTGTCTGCCCGTTTGGCAACCCCGGCATGGCGAGCGGCGGCATGGGCGATTTCCTGTCGGGTGTGATTGCCGGATTGGCCGCCCAGGGCATCCCGCTGGATCGGGCCGGAAGGCTCGGTGTCCTGGTTCACGCCTTGGCCGGGGATGACGCGGCCGGTTGGGCGCCACGCGGACTCCTCGCGGGCGATCTCGCCTCGTTCGTTCGGATCCGCGTCAACCCGGACCGCGTATCGGGTCCGAGGTGAAAGGAATGCGCCCCATCCCTGATCTCTCCGCGCTCGAGGGATTCGCCGGGAACTGTGCGGATGCCGTGGGATCGGATCCGGCGGTAGTCCACCTTGCGGGGCCTCTCGGTGTCGGCAAGACGACATTCGTCCGTTTCTGGCTTGCTCACCTGGGATTGCGGGATACCGTCCGCAGCCCGAGTTTCACACTGCTTGAATGCTATGACCATGGGGATCTCAAGATCGTGCATACCGACCTTTTCAGGCTGCGCGGTGCCCGTGAACTCGAAAACCTCGGGTTGCGTGACTGCGTCGGAGAGGCGCTCCTCTTCATCGAATGGCCGGAGCGCGGGGGGTGGGCCACGCCGCCCGCCGACCTCCACTGTGCGTTCGCATACGCGGATCACGGACGCCGGGTCGCGGTCACGACCCCGTGTCTCTCGTACGCGCATGCGCTTGGTTTGTCCCAGGCGGATTAGGCACCTCGGGTCTCGGAAAATCCCCAGGCGCGGTTGACCGGGATGCGCTGGGGGCCGGGCCGGGCTTTGGGAGTGCGTGAGACTTTCGGATCGTCTGTGACTCGGGCGTCACCGGGGATCATATTATAAAAAATATATATATCATGTAGTTACGAGATATACGACGGATTATAGTTCTCATAATTTATCGATATTAATTGCCTATCCCAATGAGATAGTTGAAAATAATATTGTTTTATGATTATCTCTACCGCGATGGGCTTGATTGGGGTCAGGACAGTTCAGGTGAAGAAGGTCCTTTTGGCGTTCGTGCTGATCATCCTTGGGGTGCATCCAGTTCTCGGACAGCCGTTTCTTGAGGGTGTATTCCTGAGGCCTGGCTCCCAAGGCACGGAAATCCGCATCAAACTGAGTCAGGCGGTGCATGACACCGTCTTCACCCTGAGTGACCCGAACCGGCTTGTGATCGACCTCCGGGGCACCGTCCCCCGGCTTTCCGGGCTGCCACCGGGGACGGGCCTCGTGCGCGACGTCCGCATGGGTCAGCACACCCATATGTTGCGGCTCGTCTTTGATCTTCGGCAAGCCGTATTGCCGCAATCTTTTGACCCGACGGGCCCAACCCGGAACGATCTCGTGCTGAATCTTGAGCCCCGGGTGCGGGATCCCGAGCCGGTGGTGAGCCTCGACCAGGCGATCCCGCGGATCGGCCCGGTCGTGGTCTGTCTCGACCCAGGACATGGTGGCATCGATTCCGGCGCCATCGGCCCGAACGGGCTCATGGAAAAGATCGTCACCCTTTCAGTGGGACTCGATGTCCGTGCGCTCTTAAAGGGAATTCCGGGACTTCGGGTGGTCATGACCCGCACGGGCGATTACTACGTCGGGTTGAGACAAAGGCGCGAGATCTGCGAGCGGGCCCACGGGAACGTCTTCGTCGCGATCCATGCGGATTCCTATCCGGTGCGCGCGATCGATGGGGCAACGGTTTTTGCGCTTTCCCAGCATGGCGCAACGGATGCCGAGGCGCGCTGGCTCGCACACAGCGAGAACAGCGTGGAACGGATCTATGGGCATGTCTACTCGGTGAATCTCAAGGATAAAAGCCGCGTATTGCGCGAAGTACTGCTCAATCTGGCCCAGTCCGCGACCATCCATCAAAGTCTCAGGCTGGGCGATGATGTGATCGGGGATTTTTCGCGCTGGGGGGTCCCGTTGCACCGGGAAACCGTGGCCCAGGCCAACTTTGCGGTGTTGCGCGATCCGGATGTGCCATCGATCCTGATCGAGTGCGGCTTCATTTCGAATCCCTGGCAGGCGCATGAACTGGCCGATCCGGCCTTCCGGGAACGTATCGCCCATGCCATTGCACAGGGCATTTTGAGCTATCTCCATCACAACCGTCGGACCGAGACGGTCCTGGTCGATGCCGCGCGGGACCATTCCCTCCGCTATGTCGTCCAGGCCGGCGATACCCTTGATGGAATCGCCCTGCGATACCATGTCCCAGCCGACGAGATCCGCTCCGACAACCATCTTTCCAACGCGAACCTCTTCTCCGGCCAGGTGCTCACCATACCGGTCCAGCCGACCGGCGCCGACTGACTCCGGCCCCGTCCCGGAGTCCCCCGGCACGGTCTCGCCTAAACTATGGCCATGGCCATCCAAGTCCTGTCCCCTGATCTCGTGCTCCAAATTGCGGCCGGAGAGGTCGTCGAGCGGCCAGCTTCCGCGCTCAAGGAACTGATCGAAAACAGCCTCGATGCGGGTGCGACCACCATCTCCGTCGATCTCGAGCGTGGCGGTATCGGGATGATCCGGGTCACCGACGATGGCTCGGGGATCCCGCCCGCAGAGCTCGCTCTCGCGCTCCATCCCCATGCTTCGAGCAAAATCCGCACCCCCGAGGATCTCGCCACGATCCGGACGCTCGGATTCCGTGGCGAGGCACTGGCCAGCATCGCCGCGGTTTCCCGAATCCGGATCACCTCGCGCGTGAAAGGTGATGAGACGGGCCATGAACTCACGACGTCCGGATCCCACCCCGGGCCGGTGCCCCGGTCCCATCCTGTCGGGACCACGGTCGAGGCACCGGAGCTCTTTTTTGAGATTCCGGCCCGGCGACGTTTTCTCCGGAGCGAGCGGACCGAGTTCCAGCACTGCCTCGAGTGTTTCCGCAGGCTCGCAATCGCCCATCCCGATATCCGGTTCCGTCTCGCGCAGGACGGCAAACGGGTGCTCGATCTCGATCCCGCCACGGATCTCGACTCCGAATCGAGGCGCCTGACATTGCTCCTCGGTTCCGAGTTCACCGATTCAGCAATTCATCTTGCGGGTGAACACCTTGGCATCCGCCTCACCGGCTGGTTCATCGAACCCCGCGCAGCCTCTTCCCGGGCGACTCCCGAGTTGTGGCTCGTGAATGGGCGCAATGTCCAGGACCGGCTGTTGCGCCATGCCGTGCGGCAGGCTTATGCGGATGTGCTCTATGGCCAGAACCGGCCTCGCTATGTCGCGCACCTGATCCTTGCGCCCGCCGCTGTTGATGTCAACGTTCACCCCCAGAAACTCGAAGTCAAGTTTCGCGATGCCTCGAGCGTCCACCAGGCCATCGTGCGCCTGCTCCGTGCAGCCTGGCAAAAGGGGGCGTCCGCGACCCTTCCGGGTCCGGCACCGGCGAGCTCACCGGTCCTACGGAGCGGGGGCGGCTCGCCTAGCCGATATCCCCAGGGCCAGGGCAGAGAAGCCCGGGCGGTCGCGGAGCCTTCGCTCGAATATCTCAAGGGCATCGACACGCGAGGAACCCCGCCTCTTGACGAACCGGCACGGCTGGGATATGCCCTGGCCGAGATCGGGGGCGCCTATATCGTGTCCGAGTCGCCAACGGGCCTTGTCATCATCGATTTTCATGCAGCCCATGAACGGATCCTCTACGAAGCGCTGAAACAGGCACTCGAGTCGCCACCCCTTGCGGCTCAAACCCTCCTCGTCCCGATCCCGCTCGCGCTGGGCGTGAAAGAGACCGACCTCCTCTTGGCGTCGCGGGACACCCTCCGCGAGTTCGGCTTCGACCTCGATGCGACCGGCCCCGAGAGTATCCAGCTTCGTACTCACCCGGTGCTCCTCGATTCCGAACTTTCGGTTTTGGCGCTCGAGCGGCTGGCCCAAGAGCCACCGGACGTGGGGAGCCTCGAGGGTCTGACCCGAACGTTCCTCGACGTGATCGCGGATTTGGGCTGCCGGGGAGCTGTCCATGCGGGCCGGAAGCTCACCGTCACGGAGATGAACGGGTTGCTCAGGACTCTCGAGGAAACACCCTCCGGCGATTTCTGCAATCACGGGCGCCCGACCTGGATCCGTCTCGACCATGCCGAGCTTGACCGGCGTTTCCGCCGGGGGCGATGACCGATGCAGGCGATACCCGTGTTCCTGTTGATGGGCCCAACGGCCAGCGGAAAGACGGAACAGGTTCTCGAGCTCGCGGCCCGCTTCCCGATCGAGGTGGTGAGCGTGGACTCCTCGATGGTCTACCGGGAACTCGATATCGGCACGGCCAAGCCCACACCGGCTGAGCGCGCACGGGTGCCGCACCACCTGATCGACTTGGTCGATCCCTCCGAAACCTATTCGGTGGGCCGTTTTGTGGATGATGCCCGGCAGGCGGTCCAGGCGATCCATGCCCGTGGCCGTCTGCCCTTCCTCGTCGGGGGAAGCTTCCTCTATTTCCGGGCGTGGATCAACGGCCTTGCCCCCTTGCCTCCCGCGAGTCCCGCCGTCCGCAGGGACATCGAGAGACGGGGTGAGTCGAAGGGATGGCCCGCGCTCCATGCGGAACTCGCACGGATTGACCCCCTTGCCGCGGCCAGGATCCACCCGCATGACCGCCAGCGAGTGGGGCGCTCGCTTGAGGTTTATGAATCAACCGGTCAGCCGATCTCGGCATATTGGAAGCGCCAAGAGCACACCCGGCCCCAGCCATGTTGTCGGGCGATCCTCGAGGTGGCGGACCGGGTTGCCCTGCGAACCCGGATCGATGGAAGGCTTGCCCGCATGCTGGAACAAGGGTGGGTTGAAGAAGTGGCAAGGCTCATGAAGCGCGGGGATCTCACCGAGTCGCTTCCGGCGATCCGATCCGTGGGTTACCTGCCCATTTGGCGCCACCTGAAGACTGGGGTCGGCTGGGAGGAGACCCGTGGGGCGATTGTCACAGAAACACTCCAGCTGGCCAAGCGGCAGATGACCTGGATCCGCTCGATCGAGGCGGATGTCCGCTGGTCCGTCGAAGATGCCCGCTGGAAACGGGAACTCGATGCATGGGTTGGACGCTGGGTCGAAGCGAACCTGTGCTAGAATATGTGGACAATCCGGAGAGTTGTAACCGTGTCGGCGTGATACCCTGAAGTACCGTTAATTCCCTGTCCAATGTCGCCAGCAGTCTGCCGCGTGGAGAAGATAATCCAATGACAAAAGGCCAATCCCTTCAAGAGCCGTTCCTCAATGCATTGCGCAAAACCAAGGTTCCGGTTTCCATCTACCTGGTCAACGGGATCAAGTTGCAAGGTCAGATTGATTCATTCGACCAGTTTGTCATCTTTCTGCGGAATTCGGTCAGCCAGATGGTCTACAAGCATGCGATCTCGACCGTCGTGCCCTCTCGTCGGATCTCACTTGACGAAGGTGATGAATATTCCGAAACTGAATCCCCGGAGGAAAACGGATCTGGCACTGACGAGAACTGAATCCCGCGGGGCGAGGCGCCTACGGGGCGTCATCCTGGTCCATCAGGAGCCACGCCGCGCCAAGGGGGATGCCCCAGGTCAGCTTGAGGAGCTCATTGAGCTGGCCCGCTCGGGCGGGTATGAGTCGAGAGGTGTCGTCTCGGGCAGGCGGTCTGTGACCACCCCATCCCATTTCCTCGGATCCGGCAAGGTCGAAGAACTCGTCGAGCGTGTGCGCGAAACCGGATGCACGATCGTGATCGTCAACCATGCGCTCACTTCCGTGCAGGCCCGCAACCTGAACCAGGCCACCGGCGCAACGATCCTGGACCGAACGGGGCTCATCCTCGAGATTTTTTCCGAGCGGGCCCAAAGTTATGAAGGCAAACTCCAGGTGGAACTGGCTCGCCTGCAGTATGCCGCGAGCCGTCTCGTGCGCGGATGGAGCCACCTCGAGCGCCAGAAGGGCGGGATCGGACTCAGGGGGCCTGGCGAGGCCCACGTCGAGGCCGGTCGCCGCTTGCTCGCGCGTCG
>JAJZNM010000049.1:0-1615 GCA_021852325.1 Pseudomonadota bacterium | reverse complement strand
CCGGCCGCGCGGCCCGGCGCATGAGTCAGGCGACCGGATACGAGGCGGCGACCATCCATCGTACGCTGGGTGTGGGGTATGACGGCCGGTTTGCGCGTGACGCCCAGACCCAGCTCGAGACCGATCGCCGCTTGATCGCGCGTCGGGTCCAGACCCTTGAGCGGCGGCTCCGGAGTTTTGAAAAACACCGCGCCCTCGAGCGCCGTTCGCGCGTGGACGCACCGCTCGTAGCGCTGGTCGGTTACACCAACGTCGGAAAATCGACCCTCTTTCGCGAGTGGACGGGTGCATCCGTCACGGTCGCCGACCAGCTGTTTGCGACTCTGGATCCCACTTGGCGAAAGCTCCACCTGCCTTTCGGGACACAGGCGATCCTCGTGGATACGGTCGGCTTCATCCGCGATCTGCCGCATGAACTCGTGGCCGCCTTCCGGGCCACGCTTTCGGAGACAAAAGTCGCCGATCTCATCGTGCACGTGGTGGATGCGAGCGCTCCCGGTTATCGCCAGCAGATCGAAGTGGTGAACCAGGTGCTTGAGGAGATCGGCGCCGGCTCGATCCCCCGCATCGAGGTTATGAACAAGATCGATCACCTGTCCCGTCCGCCGGAACTGGAACGGGACCCGGACGGGATCCCGGAACGGGTCTGGATCTCTGCCGGTGAAAGAACCGGATTCGACCTCTTGGGCGAGGCAACGCTCGCCTGTCTCAAGCGTCGCGCGGTGTGGGGATCGGTCACCCTCGACGATGCGGAGGGCGCGTTGCGTGCCGCACTCTATTCGCAAGGCGCAGTCCGCTCGGAGCACCGACTCGAGAGTGGCCGGACCGAGTTAACCCTTTGTCTCAACCGGTCGGACTGGGCACGGCTCGCACACCGGTTCCAGATTGCGCCGGAGCGCTGGCAGGACTGGGAACCGGCCCCTGAGATGCCACGGTACCAGGTGGCGTCCGGTGGATGAAGATGGGCATTGAGGAACCCTCAGGCGACCAGGATCCCTGGAAGGATCCCCATCACCGTTCCGAACTCGACCTGTGGCTGATCCGTCTCAAGGAGCGGGTCACGCGACGCCTGAGACGGCCACGCAACGGCGGCCTGCGCCGGCGGCGTCGTTGGCACGAGTCACTGCCTTGGGCCATCCTCCTCGTCATGGGGGTCTGGCTCGCCAGTGGATTCGGCATGCTTCCCCCCGGCGATGTTGCACTGTTTTACGTCCTGGGTCAGCCGGCCGGGCGGGCCGTGAGCGGAAATTACTGGAACTGGCCGAGCCCGCTCGGCCACGTGCGCGTTTTGGACCTCACCGCACCGCACAGCCATTTCGTGACGTTCCGAACGCTCACCGCGGATGATCGGCCCGTCGTGGTTACCGCCCGTTACGTCTGGAAGATCACGCATCCTGAGGCTTATCAGCGCTTTGCGACCCATCCTGCGCTCTGGCTCCGGGGGCTTATCCTGTCCCGATTGGGCGACTGGATCCGGCAGGAACCGGACTCGCTCCGTTCCGCCAGGCATCCGGACCGGTCCGTCGTCCCGCCGCCTTCGACGTCGTTCCGAAAGGCGATCAACCGGAGCCTCGGCCAGATCCACGCGGGTCTCCGTCTCGTCGAACTGACAGCA
>JAJZNM010000008.1 GCA_021852325.1 Pseudomonadota bacterium | reverse complement strand
TCAACAAGAAAGGACTCGAGGAAAACTGGACGCCCGCGATCTGGTAGGCACAACCGTATGCCCGGTCAGTCTCCCGGGCCTCGTTTGGGCAGTGGAGGCATTTCGGAGTTGGTGCGGTGGCGTGCCATCTTGGTCATGGTTCCTGCGGTACCAGACCCCAAGATCGTGAGACTGAAAACCAGTCACCTGTGATTCGCCTCGAAGCCATCCCGCAGGCAGGCCCAGAAAGGGCGTGAGGATTTCCGCGAATCTACTTGACGAGCCGCAAGGAAGGTTTCTTCGATGATCCGGCCCCGGGGTCGGGTGCGCCCGAGACCGGTGGCGGACCGAGGTCCGGTTCCTCCGGAAACTGCATGCCAGCCCCGTTTTCCTGCGCAAATATACCGAGACAGCCTTGCAGGGGAACCGAGACGCGGAAAGGACGGCCCTGGAACCGGAGTTCAGCCTCGACCCCTTCCGGTCCGATCACAAGCGACGCGGCGGCGGCCGGGCTCAGGTTGAGCACGATCCGGCCCTGCTCAGGCTTGAGACCGGCTGGCAAGATCACCCCGGTACAGGCCGGGTCGACGAGGAGATGGGGCGTCAGGTGGTTCTCGACAATCCAGTCGTAGAGCGCGCGCAGGAGATACGGGCGACAAGGAACCATGGGGCTCAGCCGGGGCGCATGCGAAGTTCTTCGGGCGTGAGACTCGCCCGGAACGCCGGACGGCGGAACAGCCGGTCCGCATATTCGGCAATGGCTTTGCCGATGCTGCCAAGCGGAATGTCCCAGGAGTCGAGCCGCCAGAGAATCGGCGCGATCGTGCAATCGACCAGGGTCAGCTCGTCACTCAGGAAATAGGGTTTGGCTGAAAACACCTCGGCACTGCTGATCAGGCTCTCACGGAGATGCCGTCTCGACTTTTCCAGGTTGACTCCCCGGCTCCGGCCTTCAAACTGTGGCAGGAGCGAGTACCAGTCGTGCTCGATCCGGTGCAGGGTCAGCCGTACCCGGGCCCGGGCGACGGGGTCGAGCGGCAAAAGCGGCGGATGGGGGAACCGCTCATCCAGATATTCCATGATGATGTGGGGATGGTAGACCACGAGCTCGCGGTCGGTCAGCATCGGGATCAGATTGTGGGGGTTGAGCGTGAGGAGATCATCCGGCAGACGCTCCGCCACGTGGACATCGACCGTGGGAACCCGGATCCCCTTTTCCGCGAACACGAGTCTCACCCGATGGCTGTCTGCACCGACCGGGTCCGAGTAGAGGGTCATTGTCTCATGCCGTGAGGCTCATCCGGGACTCCACACCACGCCGCGTCCGCCTCGGTGAGGCCGTCTCAATCGATCCTCATTTTCCATGGGGATGCTTGCGGTGCACGTCTTTCCAGTACTCGCGCTTGAGCGCGTAGGCCAGAATCGTGAAGACCACACAGAACGCGATCACCCAGATGCCGAGGTGGATCCGTTTGAGCTCGTCCGGGTGGCTCACCATGGCCAGAAAGTTCGTGAGATCCCCGACCTGTCGGCGGAAGGCCCGTGGCGAGAGCGTGCCCTTCGTGACGGGTACGAACTTCACGAACTGGTTCACGAGATAGCCATTGTGGCGGACCCTGCGGTACACGATTCTTTGGAGCCCCTGGGTCTGCCAGAACGGGTCGGGCATGGCCACCCGGTAGAACACGGCATTGTTGACACCCGTGGGCCGACTGGGGTCGACATAGAAGCTCTGGAGATACGTGTAGACCCAGTTTGACCCTTTCTGATCCACGATCACCGAAAGATCGGGGGGGGCTGCACCGAACCAGCGGGTCGCCTCCTGGACGGGCATGGCGTTCGTCATCATCTGGGTCGGCTTGGTCTGGAGGAACATGAGCTCCCGAAGCGCCTGATGGTCGAGGTGAAGCCGTTTCCCGAGCTGGCTCCAGCGCTGGTACTGAAGCGTGTGGCAGCCCATGCAGTAGTTGACGAACGTACGGGCGCCGCGCTGGAGCGAGGCCGTGTCCGTGAGATTGATGGGTGCGTGCTCCAGTGGGTAACCGGTCAGCTGGATCGCTTCGCTTTGGGGAGCACTGAAGAGGAGCCCGGCGGTCAGGACGCCGAGCACAACAAGACGGGTCTGAATCTGCATTTTCATCGTAGGGTCACCCGGGTGGGAACGGTCCGGTCCCGCATGCCGCCCGGCCAGAGCAGGGGGACCAGGTAGAACAGGACCAGGTAACACAGGGGGATGAGGAGTGTCCACCAGATGAGTGAGGCAATGGAGGGCAGGTAGAACCGCCAGTCGATCCAGAGGATGAGCGCGAGGCAGACCCCGAAGGTGACGAGCAACCGGCGCCGGGTCGGGGACTGCGCATATGTCCACGCCGTGACGAAGAAGAGGAAATAGATTTCAGCCATGCGCAGGCCGATCTTCTGCCAGAACAAGGTTGCCGGTTGCATGCCGATATAGCCCAGGAAGAGAAAGGTCGCCGCAAAGGCCATGAGCAGGATCCGGTAGAACGGGGCACGGTAGCGCACCGATTTGATCGGGTGCCGGTCGATCCAGGGCAGGAAAAACAGGACGACAATCGCGAGCATGAACGCCGTTACGCCGAACAGCTTGTTGGGGAACGAACGGAGAATGGCGTAATAGGGCGTGAAGTACCAGAGCGGGTGGATGTCTGGGGGAGTTTGCAGGAAATTGGCCGGCTTGTAGTTGATGGGGTCGATGAAGATTCCCTTCAGGGTTGGTGCGTAAAACACGATGATCGCAAAAATGACGAGGAAGACGCCGACACCAAACAGGTCCTTCACCGTGTAGTACGGATGGAACGGAACCCCGTCCACGGGTTTGCCGTTCTCGTCGAGATGGTCGTGGATCTCGATGCCGTCGGGGTTGTTCGAGCCCACTTCATGGAGGGCCATGAGATGGCAGAGCACGAGAAAAACGAGGAGCAGCGGAATCGCCACCACATGCAGGGCAAAAAACCGGTTCAGCGTGGCTCCGCTGACACCGAAATCGCCGCGGATCCAGATCACGAGATGGCTACCAATCCAGGGGATCGCCCCGAAGAGCGAGGTGATGACGACAGCGCCCCAGTAGGACATCTGCCCCCAGGGCATCAGGTAGCCCATGAACGCCTCGGCCATGAGACAGACATAGATCAGCATGCCAAGGATCCAGAGCAGCTCCCGCGGCTTTTTGTAGGATCCGTAGAGCAGCCCCCGGAACATGTGGAGGTAGATCACGACAAAAAACAGCGAGGCCCCGGTCGTATGCAGGTAGCGGATGAGCCAGCCCCAGTGCACGTCGCGCATGATGTACTGGATCGACCCGAAGGCGAGGTGCGTGTTGGGCTGGTAGCTCATGGCCAGGAAGATCCCGGTCACAATCTGGTTGACCAGGACGAGGAGGGCCAGGGACCCGAAAAAGTACCAGAAATTGAAGTTGATCGGCGCGTAGTATTCGCTGACCTGGCTTTTCCAGAGTTTCGTCAGCGGGAACCGGTCGTCGATCCAGCCGAGGAGACGGCGCCCCCATCCGGCCGAGGGTGTAGGTAGGGTTCGTGTCTCACTCATGACGCCTCCTCGATCGGCAGCATTTCACTGGACGATAATAGCGGGTCCGCGATACCCTAGGATGGACTCCCGGAGCCAGCCCGGCCCGGGGACTCCGGATCCGGCACGGCCAGTGCCCGTAATTATACACACGAGGAACCGCAAGCTCCGATCCCCGAGCAACCGACCATGTCCCCATCGGCCACAGACGACATCAGCGCGCTCCAGGCGGCACTCGGGATCCCAGCTGGCTATGCCGCCTCGCGTGGGCTCACCGCCCAGTCTCCTCCCCCATTCTGGATCGAGGCCGGGCTGGATCGCGGCGGACGCCCGATCTGGCTCGAGCACGAGGCGAGCTGTGCCTTTCTGCGCCTCACACAATCCGCAGCGCGGGACGGGATCACGATCATCGTGGTCTCGGCCTACCGCTCGTACCTCCACCAAGCCCGCCTGATCCAGAGACAGCTCGAACGCGGGGTGCCACTCGAGGTGATCCTGGCGCGGATCGCCCCGCCCGGATACAGCGAACATCACACAGGACGCGCGCTCGACCTCTCCTCCGCCGAAGAAACCGAACCGCTCACCGAAAGCTTCGAGAAGACCTTGCTCTTCGACTGGCTCAGCCAGTGTGCCAGCCCGTTCGGGTTCCGCCTGTCATATCCCCGGGGCAACCCCCAGGGCTTCATCTACGAACCCTGGCACTGGGCCTACGCCTGAGACAACCGGACCGCCGCGGCTGCACGGATCGCGGGCTCAGCCACTGGCCGGTTGCCCTCCGGCAGGCGCCGGATGCGGGCTCCGAGCTGGAGGAGTTTTTCCTCGATGCACTCATAGCCCCGATCGATGTGATAGATGCGGTCCACGAGCGTTTGCCCCTCGGCCACGAGCGCGGCCAAAACGAGGCTCGCCGATGCCCGGAGATCGGTGGCCATCACGGGGGCAGCGCGGAGTCCCTCGACACCCTGAACAATGGCCGTGTTGCCCTCGAGGCGGATGTCGGCACCCATCCGCTGGAGCTCGTGGATGTGCATGAACCGGTTTTCGAAGATGGTTTCCGTCACGGTTCCCGTCCCGGCGGCGACGGCGTTGAGCGCCGTGAACTGGGCCTGCATGTCGGTCGGGAAAGCCGGATAGGGAGCAGTCTTCACCGACACCGAGCGGGCGCGGGCACGCATCTCGATCTCGATGTCGTTTGCGCCCGGGTGGATGCGGGCGCCGGCTTCCCGCAGTTTTGCGAGCACCGCATCAAGCAGCTCCGGCCGGGTCTCGCGGAGCCGGACGTGTCCGCGTGTCAATGCCGCCGCGACGAGGTACGTCCCGGTTTCGATCCGGTCCGGCAGAACCTCATGGTGGGTGGCATGGAGTTTGCGGACCCCGTCGATCGCGATCCGGTCGGTCCCGGACCCTTCAATCCTGGCACCCATGCGCACGAGGCAGTTGGCAAGGTCGACGACCTCGGGCTCGCGTGCGGCATTCTCGATCACCGTCTGGCCCTCGGCCAAGGTGGCGGCCATCATGAGATTCTCGGTCCCCGTCACGGACACCGTATCCATGAGGATCCTGGCACCCCGGAGCCGGTCGGCGCGGGCACGGATGTAGCCTTCTTCCACACGGATGTCGGCACCCATCCGGCGCAAGCCATCCAAGTGCAGGTTGACGGGACGGACGCCGATCGCACATCCCCCCGGCAGGGAAACCTCAGCCTCGCCAAAGTGCGTGAGCAGGGGTCCGAGCACGAGAATCGAGGCGCGCATGGTTTTCACGAGGTCATAGGGCGCGAAATAGCGCCGGATGCTCGAGGGATCCACCTCGAGGCGCATCTTCTCGTCGATCGTGACCTCGACCCCCATGAGCCTCAAAAGCTCGATCGTGGTGGTGACATCCTGCAGGTGCGGCACATTGCTGATCTCCATGGGCTCGTCACAGAGGAGGCAGGCCGCCAGGATCGGGAGCGTGGAGTTCTTGGCCCCCGAGATCCGGATTTCCCCCTCGAGTGGGTAGCCGCCTTCGATCATGAGCTTGTCCATGTTCAGCGCACCCGGCCTGCCCATTCCTCAGGCGTGAAGGCCTGCACCGAAAGGGCATGGATTGCATTCCCGACCGCCCCGCCCAAGGCCCGGTAGACCTGGCGATGGCGCTCGAGCGGAGCCAGTCCCTCAAAGGCGGCGGCGATCACCCGCGCTGTGAAATGTCGCCCGTCTGCGCTCGCAACCTCGACCCGGGAACCCGGGATGGCGGCGCTGACGAGCTTTTGCATGTCCTCTGGTTTCATGGCGGCTGGCTCCCCACAGGTGCCCATGATAGCGGTTTTGAGGTCCCCCCGAGGAAACCCGGATCCCCGACGCGGGGCGCGCCCCCTGGCGGGCAGCCGGTCGGACCCGGTACGGTGTGCTATTCTGGTCCATGAATCATGGGTGACGGCGCGCCGTTCCGGCACATCGGGGCGTTGCCGACCAGGCCCACCCTCAGCCGAGACTGCCATTGCCCAGCAGATCCCAGTCATCATCATGACGTCGCGAACTACGAAGGCCCTGAGCCCCGAACCGCGACCGGCGTCCACGGCCGGGGTCGCGGAACGGGCCCCAACGACCGATCTCGGCCTGCTCCAGCGCGGGAAGACCGTACTCGCGATCGAATCCCGGGCGCTGGCCGCACTCGCTGAAAACCCGCCGTCCGACTTTGCGGCAGCCTGCCGGCTCTGCCTCGCCTGCCGGGGGCGGGTCATCGTGACCGGGATGGGGAAAAGCGGCCATATCGGGCACAAGATCGCCGCCACGCTCGCCAGCACGGGAACACCGTCCTTTTTCATCCACCCCGCCGAGGCCGGCCATGGCGATCTCGGCATGCTGGTTGAAGGCGACCTCGTGCTCGCGATTTCCTACTCCGGGGAGACCGAGGAGATCCTCGCGATGCTGCCGCGCATCAAGCGCCTCGGCCTGCCCCTGATTGCCCTGACCGGCTCCCCGCGCTCGCGACTCGCCCAGGCATCCGACGCGATCCTCGAAGCGTCTGTCGAGCAGGAAGCCTGCTCGCTCAACCTGGCCCCAACGGCCAGCACCACGATCGCCCTCGCACTGGGTGATGCACTGGCTGTCGCGCTGCTCGACGCCCGCGGATTCACCGAGGAGGATTTTGCCCATGCACATCCGTCTGGCCGTCTCGGCCGGCGGTTGTGGCTCCGGGTCTCCGACCTCATGCACCGGGGCGATGGGATCCCCTCCGTCCGGCCTGAGACCCGCATCAGCCAGGCGCTCATCGAGATGACCCGAAAGGGCCTCGGCATGACGGCGATCACTACCCCGGAAGGGACGCTCCTCGGCGTCTTTACCGATGGTGACCTGAGGCGGGTGCTCGATCGGCGTCTCGACATCCATGACTGCCTGATCGATACGGTGATGACCCCCGATCCCAAAACCATCCCGGCCGAGGCCCTGGCTGCCGAAGCCCTCAAGCTCATGGAGCAGTATCGGATCAACGCACTGCTCGCGACCACCCCTTCCGGGAAACTGGTCGGTGCGCTCAACATGCATGATCTGCTCCGGGCGGGAGTGGTCTAGTCTTGGATCCATTCCGGCGCAAACTCGGCGGGATCCGCCTGCTCGTCCTCGATGCCGATGGCGTGCTCACGGACGGTCGACTGTTCTGGGGGCCGGGGGGCGAAATCGGCCAGTCCTTCCATGTCCGCGATGGCTATGGTTTGAAGCGACTGCTCGAATCGGGCGTCGAAGTCGCGGTGATTTCCGGCCGCCGCTCGGAGGCGCTCGCCTCCCGGATGCACGAACTCGGGATTGCCCGTCTCTTCCAGGGCGCCACCGAAAAAGGCGCGGTCTTGCGGGCACTCCAGCATCAGCTCCAAAGAACCCGGGAGGAGACCGCCGCACTCGGCGATGACGAACCCGATCTCGCCCTGTTTGCCGAGGCAGGCGTGACCCTCGCGGTCGCGGATGCCCACCCTGCACTCCGGAACGCCGCCGAGTATGTGACTCGTGCGTGCGGTGGAAACGGCGCGGTGCGGGAGATCGTGGACCTCCTGCTCGCGAGCCGGGGCCGGGCATGAACCTGCGCAGGGCCTTGGCGGGCCTGTTGCTGCTCGCGGCAACCGGAGCGAGTTTCTGGCTCCTCGGCCAGGTGGAGCGCCGCCCCAACCGGCCCGCAAGCCCGGTCACCACCCCACGCTATTTCCTGACCCAGGCCACCCTGGATCACTGGAACCGGCCGGGACAACCCCTCTACCGGGTCACGGCCCTGAGACTCGAACGTCTGGGTCACCCCGGCTTTTTTGTCCTGAGTGAGCCCGTTTTTGAGTCCCGGAGCCCGGACGCCACAGTCTGGACGGTCCGATCCCGGAAAGGGACCCTCTACAGCGAGACGCATGTCCTCAAGCTCCGGCATGCGGTCTTTGCCCGGGGAACCCGACCTTTCATGCCGTTTCCGTTGACCATCTCCACCCCGTGGCTCAACATCGTCCTCGCCACCGACCGGGCGAGCACTTCGGCCCGGACGAAGATCCGCTATGGCCGGAGCCACATGACCGCCGTGGGATTCACTCTCGACCTCAAGACGAACCGTCTCGCACTGCTCTCTAAAGTCGATGGCCAGATCGTCCTGCCGCCTCGCGGAGGCACACGGTGACCCGTGTCGGGATGCGGGGATGGGGTCTCGGCGCGGCCATGCTTTGGGGAGTGCTCCTCGTCCTACCCCAGGCGACGGCTCACACCGCCCCACCTCCCCCCAAACCGGCCGCCCAACCCCCGCGTCCGATCGCCGTTCGTTCCCAAACCTTCCACGTCCACGGGACCAAGGGGCAGCCGAGCGACGAGGTGTTTTCCGGGGACGTGACGCTGCGCCAGGGGGATATCACGATCCACGCCGCCCGGGCCCAAATGCGGTTGACCCCCTCCGGGAACCTCCAGCGCGCCCGGGCCTGGGGGACACCCGCCCGTTTTCTGCAAAAACCAGGGAAGGGGCCCGAGACGACGGGCGTGGCGCGGGAGATCATCTATGAGGCCCCCCACAACACCTACCTCCTGATCGGGGGCGCCACCCTCAACCGGGGCACCGAGCACGTGAAGGCACACCAGATCATCTATGACGTGACCACCGCCACCGTCAATGCGTCCCAGAAACCCGGAGGGAAACGGGTCTATATCGTCATTCCCGCCAAACATCACCCCCCACACCAGTGAGCAGTCTGGTCGCCCGAGGGCTCTACAAGCGCTACCGCCGCCGGGTGGTGGTCGATTCCGTGGATCTCACTGTCCAGGGTGGGGAAGTGGTCGGTTTGCTCGGCCCGAACGGTGCCG
>JAJZNM010000166.1 GCA_021852325.1 Pseudomonadota bacterium | reverse complement strand
GCCCACGGTGTGACCCCCTTCCCGGATCGCAAACCGCAACCCTTCCTCCATCGCCACCGGCGATATCAAGGTCACCACCATCTTCATGTTGTCCCCCGGCATCACCATCTCCACCCCCGCCGGCAACTCCACCGCTCCCGTCACGTCCGTCGTCCGGAAATAAAACTGCGGCCGGTACCCCGCAAAAAATGACGTGTGCCGACCCCCTTCCTCCTTCGTCAGAATGTACACCTCCGCCTCAAACCGGGTGTGCGGCGTGATGCTCCCCGGCTTCGCCAATACCTGCCCGCGCTCCACCTCCTCCCGCTTCGTCCCCCGCAACAAAACCCCGATGTTGTCCCCCGCTCGCCCCTCGTCCAATAGCTTCCGAAACATCTCCACCCCGGTCACCGTCGTCTTCTGCGTCTCCCGCAAGCCCACAATCTCCACCTCGTCCCCCACCCGCACAATCCCCCGGTCCACGCGCCCCGTCACCCCCGTCCCCCGGCCTGAAATCGAAAACACATCCTCGATCGGCATCAGATAATCCCCGTCCACCAGCCGCTTCGGCTCCGGAATGTACGCATCCATCACCTCCACCAGCTTCACGATGCTCATCACCCCCTGCTCCCCACTGTCCCCCTCCAGCGCCTTCAGCGCCGACCCCCGCACCACCGGCGTCTTGTCCCCCGGAAACTCGTACTTGCTCAATAAGTCCCGCACCTCCATCTCCACCAGCTCCAGCAACTCCGCATCGTCCACCATGTCCACCTTGTTCAAATACACCACGATGTAGGGCACCCCCACCTGACGCGCCAACAAAATGTGCTCCCGCGTCTGCGGCATCGGCCCGTCCGCCGCTGAAACCACCAGAATCGCCCCGTCCATCTGCGCCGCCCCCGTGATCATGTTCTTCACATAGTCCGCATGCCCCGGACAGTCCACATGCGCATAGTGCCGGCTCCCACTCTCGTACTCCACGTGCGACGTCGCAATCGTGATCCCCCGCGCACGCTCCTCCGGCGCATTGTCAATCTGGTCGTACCCCCGCGCCTCCCCTCCAAACCGCTCCGCCATCACCTTCGTGATCGCCGCCGTCAACGTCGTCTTCCCATGATCCACATGCCCGATCGTCCCCACATTGATGTGCACCTTCTTCCGCTCAAACTTCCCCTTCGACATGGATTAGACCCTCACGTGTGCTGTGCTGTTAGAGACTGGAACCGGCCGGGTGGTCACGAGGCCTTCTTGATGACGGTTTCGGCAATGTGGTTGGGCGCCTCGGCATAGTGGCCGAACTCCATCGAATAGGTCGCGCGCCCTTCGGTCGCCGAACGGAGATCGGTCGCATAGCCGAACATCTCGGCCAAGGGCACCTCCACACGGATGATCTTCCCGGACGGCGCGTCTTCCATACCCTGGACAACACCCCGGCGGCGGTTGAGATCGCCGATCACATTGCCCATGAAGTCCTCCGGCGTCACCACCTCGACCTTCATGATCGGCTCGAGGAGCGCGGGCCGGGCCCGCTTGACCGCTTCCTTGAAGGCCATGGAGCCCGCGATCTTGAACGCGATTTCGCTGGAATCGACATCGTGGTAGGAGCCATCGAAGAGCTCGATCCGGATGTCGACGACCGGGTAGCCGGCCAACACGCCGTTCTCGGCCTGTTCCCGGATGCCCTTGTCGACCGCCGGGATGTATTCGCGCGGGATCACCCCGCCCACGACCCCATTCACGAACTCGTAGCCGCTGCCCGGGGGCAGGGGTTCGACCCGGATCCAGACGTGGCCGTACTGTCCGCGGCCCCCCGTCTGGCGGATGTATTTGCCTTCCTGCTCGACCTTCGCACGGATGGTCTCGCGGTAGGCGACCTGCGGCCGTCCCGTGTTGGCCTCCACCTTGAACTCGCGCCGCATGCGATCGACGATGATGTCGAGGTGGAGCTCGCCCATGCCCGAAATGATGGTCTGCCCGGTCTCCTCGTCGGTCCGGACCCGGAACGAGGGATCTTCCTGGGCGAGTTTCTGGAGCGCAATCCCCATCTTTTCCTGGTCGGCCTTGGTTTTGGGTTCGACCGCAATCGAGATGACGGGCTCGGGAAACTCCATGCGCTCGAGCACGACGATATCCTCCTCGTCGGTCAGGGTATCCCCGGTCGTGACATCTTTGAGTCCAACCGCCGCGGCAATATCACCCGCATAGACTTCCTTGATCTCGTTGCGGTGGTTCGCGTGCATCTGCAGGATGCGGCCGATGCGTTCGCGGCGGCTCCGGATCGGGTTGTAGACGCTATCGCCCGCATGCACCTGCCCGGAATAGACACGGAAGAAGGTGAGGGTGCCGACAAAAGGGTCGGTCGCGATCTTGAAGGCCAGGGCGGCAAAGGGCGCATCGTCCTGGGGCAGGCGGGTGACCGGTGTCCGGGCCTCGTCGTCCCGGTTGCCCTGGACCGGTGGCATGTCCACCGGGGCGGGCAGGTAATCGACCACGCCATCGAGGAGGCCCTGGACCCCTTTGTACTTGAACGCCGATCCACAGAACACGGGGACTCGCTCGAAGGCCAGCGACCGGGCCCGGAGCCCCTGCCGGATCTCCGCCGGCGTGAGCGAGCCCCCCTCGAGGTAGCGGTTCATGAAGGTCTCGTTCGCCTCAGCAGCCGCCTCGACCAGGATCTCGTGGTAGGCGCGGCTTTTCTCCTCGAGTGCCTGGGGAATGGCCTCGATCCGGTGGCTGATGCCCTGGTCGGCCTCGTCCCAATAGATGGCCCGCATCTCCACGAGGTCGACCACACCCCCGAAGTGCTCTTCCGCGCCGATCGGCAGCTGGACCGCGACCGGGACCGCACCGAGACGCGACCGGATCTGGTCGAGCACACGGTAAAAATCGGCCCCCACCCGGTCCATCTTGTTCACGAAGGCAATGCGGGGCACATGGTACTTGTTGGCCTGCCGCCAGACCGTCTCGGACTGGGGTTCGACGCCAGCCACACTGTCAAACACCGCGATCGCGCCATCGAGCACCCGGAGCGAGCGTTCGACCTCGATCGTGAAATCGACGTGTCCCGGGGTGTCGATGATGTTGATGCGATGCTCTGAAAACTGCTGGCCCATCCCGCTCCAGTAGCAGGTGGTCGCGGCCGAGGTGATCGTGATCCCGCGCTCCTGTTCCTGCTCCATCCAGTCCATCACGGCGGTGCCTTCATGCACTTCGCCCATCTTGTGGGAGACCCCGGTGTAGAACAGGATCCGCTCGGTGGTCGTGGTTTTCCCGGCGTCAATGTGCGCCATGATGCCAATGTTCCGGTAGCGCTCGATCGGGGTCTTGCGGGACATGGTCAGAACTCCATCCTCTCTCGGGAAACGCTCACCAGCGATAATGTGAAAAGGCTTTGTTGGCTTCAGCCATGCGATGGACGTCCTCGCGCTTCTTGACCGCACTCCCGCGGCCGTCGACCGCCTCGAGGAGTTCGCCGGCCAGCCGATCGGTCATCGATTTCTCGGAACGCTTGCGCGCGGCGTCCACGATCCAGCGCATCGCGAGTGCCATCTGGCGGGCTGCGCGGACCTCGACCGGGACCTGGTAGGTCGCACCACCCACCCGGCGGGATTTCACCTCGACCGCCGGCTGCACGCGCTCGAGCGCGGATTCGAGCATCTGGATCGGATCCAGGCTGCGCCGGCTCGAAGCCTGGTCGAGGGCACCGTACACGACCCGCTCGGCCAGCGAACGCTTGCCGCGAGTCATGACGACGTTGATGAACTTGGCGAGCTTGACGCTGCCGAACTTGGGGTCCGGCAGGATCTCGCGGCTGAGGGCCTGGTGACGTCTGGACATGGGGAGCTCCTGTGCCTAACCCGACTTGGACCGCTTGGCGCCGTACTTGGAGCGGCTACGCTTGCGCGCATTGACTCCGGCGCAATCGAGCGCTCCACGCACCACGTGGTAGCGCACACCGGGCAGGTCCTTCACACGACCGCCGCGGATCAGGACGACCGAGTGCTCCTGGAGGTTGTGCCCCTCGCCGCCGATGTAGCTCGTCACTTCGTAGCCGGAGGTGAGCCGGACGCGCGCCACCTTGCGGAGCGCCGAGTTCGGCTTCTTGGGCGTCGTGGTGTAGACCCGCGTGCAGACTCCCCGTCGCTGCGGGGATCCGGACAGCGCGGGCACCTTGCTTTTGAGGCGCGGCGAGCGCCGCGCCTTGCGGACCAGCTGATTCACGGTTGCCATGTTTTCACCACCACGGTCACGAGACTCGCATTGACGACCGCCCCTCCGGGCAACATCCCGGTCGGGGTCGGTCAGGGGACCCGGCCGGGAAACCGGCCGGGGCGATTCGCCCTTTGCCAGAGGCAAAGAGTACGAATTCTATTGATTTTGCATGGATCCTGTCAAGCCATGGCCTCCGGTTCAACCCCGGTCTCCACATCGGCCTTCTCGCCCGAAACCGGCGTGAACGCCGCCTCGGCGGCCCGGGCCGCTTCTTCCTGGGGAGTGATGGCATTCCGGCGGCGGCGCTGTTCGTGGTAAGCGAATCCGGTCCCGGCCGGGATCAGCCGTCCCACGATGACATTTTCCTTGAGCCCGCGGAGGTCGTCTTTCAGCCCGCGCACGGCCGCATCGGTCAGGACACGCGTCGTTTCCTGGAACGAGGCGGCCGAGACGAACGATTCCGTCGCGAGCGAGGCCTTGGTGATGCCAAGCAGGATCGGGATCCAGCCCGGGGGGGCTTGATCCGCCTCCTCGAGGCGGCGGGCCTCTTCGAGCACCCGCGCCCGGTCCGCGACCTCGGCCGGCAGGTAGAGGCTCCCCCCGGGGGAGGTGATCTCGACCTTGCGCAGCATCTGGCGGATGATGACCTCGATGTGCTTGTCGTTGATGCGCACGCCCTGCAGGCGGTAGACGTCCTGGATTTCCCGGACCAGGTAGTCCGCGAGGGTCGCGACGCCCTGCAGTCTCAGGATGTCGTGGAGATCCCGCTCCCCGTCGGAGATGACCTCGCCGCGCTCGACCCGCTCGCCCTCGAACACGGAGATCTGCCTCCACTTGGGCAAAAGAACCTCGTGCTGCTGGCCGGCATCGTCGGTGATGACGAGCCGCTGTTTGCCCTTGGTCTCACGACCGAAGCTCACCGTGCCCGAGTACTCGGCCAGGATTGCCGGATCTTCCGGATGGCGGGCCTCGAACAGATTCGCGACCCGCGGCAGTCCGCCCGTGATGTCACGCGTCTTGGTCGATTCGCGCGGAATGCGAGCGAGCACATCCCCGACATTGACCCGGGCACCGTCCTGGATGGCGACAATCGAGCGCGGGGTGAGGACGTAGTGCACCGGGACGCTCGTGCCCGGCATGCACACCTCCTCGCCGCGCTCATCCAAAAGGAGGATGGTCGGACGGTAATCCTTGGCCCCGGTGCCGCGCTGCTTCGGATCGGTGATCACGATGCTCGTGAGCCCCGTGACCTCGTCGATCTGCCGGTTGATCGTGACCCCGTCGATGAAGTCCTTGAAGTGCGCAATCCCACCGATCTCGGCGATGACCGGATGGACGTGCGGATCCCAGGTCGCGATGATCTCCCCACCCGCGATCTCGCTGCCGTCATCCACGGTGATTTGGGCGCCGTACGGGATCCGGTAGCGCTCGCGGTCACGTCCGTAGGAATCGATGATCCGGATCTCGCCCGAACGCGAGATGGCCACGAGCACGCCGCGCGGGTTCTTGGCGAGCTTGAGGTTGTGGAAACGGGCCCGCCCGCCGGTCTTGACCTCGACGCTGCTGGCCGCGACCGAACGCGAGGCGGCGCCTCCGATGTGGAAGGTGCGCATCGTGAGCTGCGTGCCGGGCTCGCCGATCGACTGGGCGGCAATGATGCCCACCGCCTCGCCGATGTTGACCCGGTTCCCGCGCGAGAGGTCGCGTCCGTAGCATTGCGCACAGACGCCGAAACGCGTGGCGCAGGTGATCGGCGAGCGGACTTTCAGCCGGTCGATGCCGGCGGCTTCGATGCGATCCATGTTGAGCTCGTCGATCAGCGTGCCCGCCGGCAGGATCCGCTCCCCGGTATCGGGGAGGACCGCATCCTCGGCGAGTACACGCCCGAGCACGCGCTCCCGGAGTGATTCGACGACATCGCCCCCTTCGACGACCGGCTGGAGGTAGAGGCCCTCTTCAGTCCCGCAGTCCTCCTCCGTGACCACCACATCCTGGGCCACATCGACGAGGCGTCGGGTCAGGTAGCCCGAGTTCGCCGTCTTGAGCGCGGTGTCCGCGAGGCCCTTGCGGGCGCCATGGGTCGAGATGAAGTACTGCAGGACGTTCAGTCCCTCGCGGAAGTTGGCCGTGATGGGGGTCTCGATGATCGATCCGTCCGGCTTGGCCATGAGACCGCGCATGCCGGCGAGCTGCCGGATCTGCGCCGCCGAGCCGCGTGCGCCCGAATCAGCCATCATGTAGATCGAGTTGAGTGAGGCTTCGCGGACGGTCTGCCCGCCAGTCGTCACGTTGTCAAATGAGATATGGTCCATCATGGCCTTGGCAATCTGCTCATTGGTGCGCGACCAGATGTCGACGACCTTGTTGTACCGCTCCCCGTCCGTCAGGAGCCCGGTCGAGAACTGGCGCTCGATCTCCCGCACTTCGGCTGACGACTTGTGGAGGATCTGGGCTTTCTCGTCCGGGATCACCATGTCGTCCGCGCCGAAGGAAATC
This sequence comes from Pseudomonadota bacterium, assembly GCA_021852325.1. Classification (GTDB taxonomy): domain Bacteria; phylum Pseudomonadota; class Gammaproteobacteria; order JAKAQQ01; family JAKAQQ01; genus JAJZNM01. Next base: position 2,284 of record JAJZNM010000166.1, on the reverse strand, counting down.
CCCCCACGCGTGGCGAACCGGAAGCCGGTATACATGAGCCGGTCCGCAAAGACGACCGTATCCTTGAGCCCGTTGCGCCGGTAGCAGAGGTTAATGAGCGCCGAGATCGCCTTCTTGGTCATGTTCTGGTTCACGTACTCGAACGGCATGCCCACCGGCAGAATCTCGGACAGAAGCGCGCGGCCGACCGTGGTCTTGACGCGCCGGTGGACGGGTTCGCCCCCCTCCGTCTCCGGTGGGGACGGGATCCGGACCTCGATCGCGGCGTGGAGGTCGACCACGCCGGATTCGTAGGCCCGGTGCACTTCGCTCACATCCGCGAAGGGGGACCCCTCGCCCCGGACCCCGGTGCGCTGGCGCGTGAGATAGTAAAGCCCGAGCACCACGTCCTGGGTCGGCACGATGATCGGATCCCCGGTCGCGGGCGACAGGATGTTGTTGGTCGACATCATGAGCGCACGGGCCTCGAGCTGGGCCTCGAGCGACAAGGGAACGTGCACGGCCATCTGGTCACCGTCAAAGTCGGCGTTGAACGCCGTGCAGACGAGCGGGTGGATCTGGATCGCCTTGCCCTCGACCAGCACCGGCTCGAACGCCTGGATGCCCAGCCGGTGCAGCGTCGGTGCCCGGTTCAGCAGAACCGGGTGCTCGCGAATCACCTCGTCCAGGATGTCCCAGACCTCGGGGGCCTCCCGTTCCACGTACTTCTTGGCCGCCTTGATCGTGGGGGCGAGCCCGCGGCGCTGGAGCTTGCTGAAGATGAAGGGCTTGAAGAGTTCGAGCGCCATGCGCTTCGGGAGCCCGCACTGGTGGAGCTTGAGGGTGGGACCCACGACAATCACGGAGCGTCCCGAGTAATCGACCCGCTTGCCGAGGAGGTTCTGGCGGAACCGGCCCTGCTTGCCCTTGATCATGTCCGCGAGCGACTTCAAGGCGCGCTTGTTCGTACCGGTCATGACCCGGCCGCGGCGGCCATTGTCGAGCAGCGCGTCGACCGCTTCCTGGAGCATCCGCTTCTCGTTGCGGACGATGATGTCCGGGGCGTTGAGTTCGAGCAGGCGGCGCAGCCGGTTGTTGCGGTTGATGACCCGGCGGTAGAGGTCGTTGAGATCGGAGGTCGCGAAACGGCCCCCATCGAGTGGCACCAGCGGCCGCAAGTCCGGCGGCAGCACGGGCAGGACGGTGAGCACCATCCATTCGGGGCGGTTTTTCGATTCCACGAAGGATTCGAGGAGCTTGAGGCGCTTGACCAGACGCTTGGCCTTGCCATCGGAGCGGGTCTCCTCGAGCTCCGTGCGGAGGTGCCCGATCTCGTCATCGAGCTTGAGCGTGCGCAAAAGCCCGTAAATCGCCTCGGCGCCCATACGGGCATCGAAATCGTCTCCGTGCTCCTCGAGCACTTCGAGGTATTCCTCGTCGGTGAGGAGCTGCCCCCGGGTGAGCTCGGTCAGCCCCGGATCGATCACGACAAAGGCCTCGAAGTAAAGAACCCGCTCGATGTCGCGGAGCGTCATGTCCAGGGTCAGGGCGATGCGCGAGGGCAGGGAGCGCAAGAACCAGATGTGCGCGACCGGACTCGCGAGGTCGATGTGCCCCATGCGCTCGCGGCGTACCTTGGACAGGGTCACCTCGACCCCGCACTTCTCGCAGACGACGCCGCGGTGCTTGAGCCGCTTGTACTTGCCGCACAGGCATTCGTAGTCCTTGATCGGCCCGAAGATCTTGGTGCAAAACAGGCCATCCCGCTCCGGCTTGAAGGTGCGGTAGTTGATGGTCTCCGGTTTTTTGACCTCGCCATGGGACCAGGATCGGATCAGTTCGGGAGACGCGAGACCGATCCTGAGCGCATCAAAATCCTCACTCGGATGCTGCTGTCGGAACAACTGCAATAGTTCTTTCATAGGAGGCCTCCACGGCTTCGATTCAGCGTGCGGGTGCGGACCGGCCGCATCAGAATTGCTCCATTTCAATGTTGATTGCGAGTGAACGGATCTCGCGGACCAGGACATTGAACGACTCGGGCATGCCCGCCTCCATGCGGAAATCCTCGTCCACGATGTTCTTGTACATCCGGGTGCGCCCGCCCACGTCATCGGACTTGACCGTGAGCATCTCCTGGAGCGTGTAGGCCGCGCCGTACGCCTCGAGCGCCCAGACCTCCATCTCGCCGAAGCGCTGGCCGCCGAACTGGGCCTTGCCGCCGAGTGGCTGCTGGGTCACGAGGCTGTAAGGACCGGTCGAGCGGGCGTGCATCTTGTCGTCGACCAAGTGGTTGAGCTTGAGC
>JAJZNM010000037.1 GCA_021852325.1 Pseudomonadota bacterium | reverse complement strand
TTTTGGCCGGGACCCGGTCCACCGGCAGTATCACCACGAGGCCTTGACCTTCGGGCTCCTTTACGCCTTCAATGAAAACTTCGTGCTACCGCTTTCGCACGATGAAGTGGTGCATGGCAAGAAGTCGCTGATCGGCAAGATGCCCGGGGATGGGTGGCAGCGATTCGCCCATCTTCGCCTGCTCTACGGCTACCAGTGGACGTACCCCGGGAAAAAGCTCCTGTTCATGGGCGGTGACCTGGCTGAACCCGGCGAATGGGATGCTGGACGCTCGCTCGACTGGAGCCTCGAGGAAAATCCGGCTCACCGGGGCATCCAGCGCCTCATCGCCGATCTCAATCAGCTCTACCGCTCGCATCCGGCACTCCACCAGCATGATTTCGATGTCGGTGGTTTTGAATGGATCGACTGCAACGATGCTGAGCGGTCAACAGCGAGCTACCTCAGGAGATCTCAAAACGAGATGGCCATCGTGGTCCTCAACTTCACGCCGGTTCCGAGATTCGGCTATCGTCTGGGCGTTCCGGCCGGGGGGGTCTACCTCGAACGGCTGAACACCGATTCGGAAACCTACGGCGGGTCGAACCTCGGCAACGGCGGTTCGCTCGAGGCCGAAGCGGTGCCCTCGCATGGCCGGTCTTTTTCGCTCGAGATGGTTCTGCCGCCCCTGGCCGCGCTCATCTTCATGCGGGAGTCCTGAGGCCCGGGAACCACCCGTGCCAGGAACCCTCTGGAAGGAGGGATCATCCGCTAAAATGCCTGGGCTGACAAGCGGGATCCGCCTGATCCGTGGGCCAGGCGCCGGAGGGGAGAGAGACATGATGAAACACACCGGGAGTCGAGGGACCTTTCAGGGCATCTGGCCCGTGATTCTCTCCGGCGGGAGCGGAACACGCCTTTGGCCGCTTTCCCGGAAGGAACATCCCAAGCAGTTTCTGGCGCTCCAGGGCGGGCATTCGCTGCTTCAGGAAACCCTCCTCAGGACCCAACGTCTCGGGCTCGCTCGGGCACCCCTCATCGTCGGCAACCAGGATCAACGGTTCCTGATCCGCCGCCAGGTACTCGATCTCGGCCTGGCATCGCGGATCCTCCTCGAGCCGGTCGGGCGCAACACGGCTCCGGCATTGGCCGTGGCGGCGCTCGAAGCGGTGCGGGAGGACAGGGGGGCCACGCTCCTCGCCCTGCCCGCTGATCATCACCTGGACAATTTTCCGGCATTCGCCAGTGCCCAAGGCGCAAGCCAAGATGGGGCTATCGTCGTCTTTGGGGTGGTGCCGAGGACGCCCCATACCGGGTATGGATACATCGTGGCCGACCCGGAGCGGGTATCCGGGAAGCCGGCCCGGGTCCTCGAGTTTCGAGAGAAACCGGATCTCGAGACCGCAAAACGCCTCCTCGAAGCCGGTCACTGTTTCTGGAACAGCGGCATGTTCCTCATGCGGGCATCGGTCTACCTCAATGAACTCGAGCGCCTCGCGCCCGATATCCTGAGATCGGCCCGGGCGGCCCATTCGGGCGGTCGGCTGGAAGATCCTTTTTTCTGGCTCGTGGAAGAACCGTTCCGGAACACCCGCAGTGAATCGATCGACTATGCGGTCCTGGAAAAGACCCCGCTCGCCCGGATGGTCGAACTCCATGCGGACTGGAGTGATTTGGGTTCTTATGACAGCCTCCGGGAGATTGATCACGGGCAGGACGGGAACCGGGTGCAGGGTGACGTCTGGCTCAAGGATGTGACGGGGTCCTATATCCACTCGAGCGGCCGGCTGGTTGCGGCGATTGGCCTCGAACACACGATCATCGTCGAAACCCCGGATGCGGTCCTCGTCAGCACACTCGATCGTGCACATGAAGTCAAGGCGCTCGTCCGTGGACTCGAAGCGGATGGACGCGTCGAGGCCACCACACCGCTCCGCGTGGAGCGCCCTTGGGGCTGGTATGAATCCGTGAGCCAGGGGCATGCCTTCCAGGTCAAGCGGATCCAAGTGGATCCGGGTGCCCACCTGTCCCTGCAAAGCCACCGGCACCGCTCGGAACATTGGGTGGTGACGCGCGGACGCGCCAGGATCGTCCGGGGTGAAGAGGAGTTCACGCTCGAAGTCAACCAGTCGACCTATATCCCGGCCGGGACCCGCCACCGGCTTTCAAACCTGGAATCGGGTCCGCTCGAGATCATCGAGGTCCAGACGGGCGATTATCTCGGGGAGGACGACATCGAACGCTATGACGATGCGTATGGACGATGCAAGCCCTGATTCGACGGGGAGTTCCGGTGGGGTGAGGCCCTCGGGCGGTCCCTTGAGCCTGAGGGCCCAGAGACCTTACTCCCGTAGTCTCATGTAACTTATTATATATTATGAATAATACATTGATTCCAAAAACATTATTGGTCATCCGTAACGACCGCCTGGGCGATTTTCTCCTCGCCTGGCCCGCTTTTGCGCTCTTGCGGTCCGCACTCCCGGAGACGACCATCGAGGCGCTGGTCCCGAACTACACCGCACCCTTGGCCGCGATCTGTCCGTCGATCGACCAGGTTCTTCTCGAACCGGCAGGCGATAGCGGGATCCGGAAGTATCATGCACTCAGGCGGGTTGTGCGCGACTCCGGGGCGCAATGGGCACTCGTTTTTGCGACCCGACTGCCGCTCGCTCTCGCACTCTGGGGCGCTGGCATTCCACGCCGTCTCGCGCCGGCGACCAAAGTGGACCAGCTCTTTTATACAGACCGGCTCCTCCAGCGCCGCTCGCGTTCGATCAAGCCTGAATGGGCCTACAACGTCGATCTCGCCCGTCATGCCCTCACGCTCTGGAGATGCCCGGTTCCGGACCTTTCGGGCCCGCCTTATCTCCGGTTCGATCCGGGCCTCGTCCAGACCCGCCGAGACGCGTTCCTCCTGGGACAGCGCATCACGGGCCATCCGAAGCTCGTGTTCCTGCATCCGGGGGATGGTGGCTCGGCGGAAAACTGGCCGCCCGAAGCGTATGCCTATTTCGCGAACCGGCTGCTTGAGGATCCGAGGGTTCTCCTCGTCGTCACCTCAGGCCCGGGCGAAGAGAGGGTTGCGGAGCAGGTGCTCAAGGGTCTCGGGGATCGAGCTCGCGCCCGCGCCCGGCTTTATCCCTCCACCGAAGGCATCGTCCGGTTTGCCGAACACGTGGCCTTCGCGGACCTCTGGATCAGCGGCTCGACGGGTCCCCTGCATCTTGCCGGTGCCCTGAACCGTCCGACGGTGGCGTTTTACCCGAGGCGGCACTCGGGGCGCGCGCTCCGCTGGGAGACGATCAACGAGGAGAAAAACCGCCTGGCGTTCGAGGTGGCACCGGGTGAATCCGGACGGACGGGACTGGACCGGGCTGCGAGACTCATCCGCGAGCGTTTTTTGCCGTCTTCCGGCCCCTGAGCCAGAGTTCCGCATACTTGATGAACGTCGAATGTGCGGACAGGACCGCGAGGAGAAATCCCACGGACCCATCCAGAAACCCGGCCCGAAGCCAGTACATCCGGACAAAGCAGCCGAGCGCGTGCAGGAATCCCTGCCCGAGACTGGCCCGCTTGCCGCGGACTTCCCGCTCGTTGGCCCATTCCGTGGCGTAGAGCGACGACTTGGCGAGATAGGCGGGCAGGTCGCGATAGCTCTGGTGGAGGAGAGGGTGTTCGAGTCGCCCGATCCCAACGCCCGGTTTCGGGACCAGGCGCTCATGGACACGGGCCGCGTCGTAGCCGGCAGCCTCCCGGGCGTAGAGTCGGGCAACCGGATCGGGATACCAGCCACCATGCCGGATGTTCTGGCCGAAGACCGCGGTTAGGCGTGGGATTTCGAACACCTGGATCCCGGTGCTGTGCGATCCGTCGAGCGCTTCCCGGATTTCGTCTGCGAGCGCGTTACTGACGCGCTCGTCGGCATCGACCATGAGGATCCAGTCGCCCTGCGCAAGCGCCTCTGCGCGTTGCCGTTGCACCCCAAATCCCTGCCAATCCGCGAGGACCACGACCCGTGCCCCCGCGGTCTCGGCGATCGCCACCGTCGGGTCCTCGCTGCCACCGTCGATGACGAGCCTCTCGTCGGCGAAGGCGAGCCCTGCGAGACAGGCTTTGATGTTGTCTGCCTCGTTTCGGGCAATCACGATCGCGCTCAAGGATGGCACGTCTACACTCCTTCCACAGGATACCCTCGAGGATAGCGCAAAATACAAGACCCGCGTGTCTTGGCGGGCAGAGACTTTCGGCCTAAAATAGCCTGAGGCTTCCGTGAGGAGTGATGGCCGCGTGGCCCGCTACCGTTTTCAGGTCTTCCAGGTGTCCACGGGTGCACCCGAGCGCGGGCCCGGCCATTGGATCGGCGCGGGCCTCGTGCTCGTGATTGCGATCGGCATCCTCTTCCTGGTGTTTGCAATCGGGTGGTTCGTTCTGCTGATCACCGCTGCGCTATCGATCCCGCTGCTCGCCTGGAGTGGGCTCAGAAACTGGCGGCAACGACATGCGGCCGGTCCAGTGGCAACCGAGACCGGGAACCGGCTGCTCGAGGGAGAGTGGCGTCCGGTCGGAGAGCCAAAGGACCCGGACGATGGACCCGCGCCCTGAAGGATCCGGGCTCGGCCGGGCTTCCGGGAGCGCAAAGCGGATGGCCTACGGAATTGTTGCCGCTTTCATCCTGGCCGGGGTCGCGTCGGCGCTGATCTCGATTCATGTGCTTTCGGCTGCGCCTTCGCTCCGGCTGGTCGTTTCGACCGGACGGGTGCTGCGAGCAGGGAAGCTGCTCGCGCTTTCCGCCCAGGTTGAAAAACATCTAACCCAGGCGGGGATCCGGACGGTGGGGGTTTCAGAAGCGTCTTCATCACGCCATCTTGGCGAGCTCCTCGCGATCCGGTTGGGCGCACCGATCGACTGGCTTGCCCCACGCGCAGCGAGGGTTCGGGTCCGGGTGAGTTGTCGGGGGCGCCGGATCTGGATCCTGGAGGGTGCGCCGCGCCTCGAGGGGGCGTTCGTGACGGAGAAGGAGGGCGGGATCACCCTTTATCGCCCGGATTGCCCTCACGGGAAGGCTCACCCGCCAGTATCGACTTCGACCCGCCCAGCGGTGACCCGGACGGGAAAGATCCGGAGTGGGACCACGGCCGGTGGAGCCAGGACCGCGCCCGTCTTGAGGTCGAAGCGGGCCCCATGACGTGGGCAGGTGATGGTACAACCCTCGAGGGGGCCACCTGCGAGTTCGCCCCCGTCATGGGTGCAGGCATCTTCAACCGCGTAGACCTCCCCTTCGACGGCAAACACGGCGATCGCGGTCGTGGCGAGTTCCAAAATGGCATATCCGTCCCGTTTGAGGGTCTCATACGGGCAGACCGGGTGCCAGGCGGGCACGTCAGAGCATCCCGGCTTCGAGTCTCGCCGCGTCACTCATCATGCTCCAGCTCCAGGGCGGATCGAAGATGAGCTCGACGTCGACCTCGCGGAGCCTCGGGATCTCAAGCAGCCGTTCGCGCACGTCTTGGGTCAGCATGCCGCCCATACCACAGCCTGGGGCGGTCAGGGTCATGCGGATTTTGGCCCGGTAGGAGCGGTCATCCAAGTTTTCAAGTGAACACTCATAAACAAGACCTAAGTCAACGATATTAATAGGTATTTCTGGGTCATAGCAGGTGCCCAGCTGTTTCCAGACCAGTGCTTCGAGTTCTTCCCGTGAAGCGGTCGGCGATACTTGGATCGGCACCGGTGGGGTCCGCCCGATCGCATCGGCGTTCGCGCCGGCAATCCGGACCAGGTTTCCGCCGACATAGACGGTAAATGATTGTCCGAGTGCCTGGGTGAGAGATCCTTCGGTCCCCTCGGGAATCACGACCGGGGTTCCGGCCGGAATGAGAGTGGCCTCACAGGCGCGTGTGAATCGTACCGGTTCAGCGGTCCGCATCGGGTTCGAGCTCGGTCGTGACGGGTTCGAGGCGGTTGTGCAATGCGGCCTCGAGGGTATGCCAGGCGAGTGTCGCGCACTTGACCCGTGCGGGATACTGGCGCACGCCGCCCAGGGCCTCGAGCTTCCCGAGCGTGGATGCCCTGGAGGGTGGCGTGTCGGGCGGTTGGGTCAGGTAATGGTGGACTTCATGAAACAGGCGGCCCGCTTCCTCGAGGGTCATCCCCTTGAGGCGTTCGGTCATGAGCGAGGCCGATGCCGTGGAGCTCGCGCACCCACTCCCCTCGAATCCGACATCCCGGATGCACTGATCTTCGACCTCGAGGTACAGGGTCATTTTGTCACCACAAAGCGGATTGAACCCCCTGGCCTCGTGGCTCGTGTGCGCGAGCTTCCGGAAATTGCGCGGGCTTCGGTTGTGGTCCAGGATGATGTCCTGGTAGAGCGCCAGGAGCCCGCTCATGGGTGGAACAGGCTCCAGGTCTGGTCGAGTGCCTGCGCGAGGCTATCCACCTCCTCGTGGGTATTGTAGAAGGCAAAGGAGGCCCGTACGGTCGCTGGCACCTGGTAATGCTCCATGAGCGGCATCGCGCAGTGGTGGCCGGCCCGGACGGCGATCCCGTACTGGTCGAGCACGGTGCCGATGTCGTGCGGGTGGATTCCTGTCATCACGAAGGAGATGATGGATGCGCGTTTGAGTGGCTGGCCAATGAGCTGGATGCCTGGAATCTCGAGGAGCCGGCGGAGGGCGTAGAGCTCGAGGTTCTCCTCATAGGCCTGGATGGCCGGATAACCGAGTCCGGTCACATACCGGAGTGCTTCGGCGAGGCCAATCGCCTGGGCGATGGGCGGTGTCCCGGCCTCGAATTTGTGAGGAGGGTCGGCGTAGGTGGTCTTTTGGAAGCTCACCATGGTGATCATGTCCCCGCCGCCCTGCCAGGGAGGCAGCCGGTCGAGCCAGCTCCGTTTTCCATACAGGACACCGATCCCGGTCGGGCCGTAGATCTTGTGTCCGGAAAAGACATAGAAATCGCAGTCCAGGGCCTGGACATCGACAGCGAGATGCGGAACGGCCTGTGCGCCATCCACGAGGACCAAAGCGCCCTGTTCATGTGCCAGGGCGATCAAGGGTGCGAGGTTGTTGACCGTGCCGAGCGCGTTCGAGACGTGGGTCACGGCGAGCATGCGCGTATGCGGCCCGAAGAGCGGGGTGGCCGCCTCAAGGTTGAGGTCCCCACTTTCCAGGATGGGAATGATCTTGAGCCGGGCGCCGGTCCGCTCGCACAGGAGCTGCCAGGGGACAATGTTCGAGTGATGTTCGAGCTCGGTCAGGATGATCTCGTCACCGGCTCCGATCTGTGTGCGGCCCATCACGTGAGCCACAAGATTGATGGACTCGGTGGTGCTCCGGGTGAAGACGATCTCTGACGGGGATGCGGCGTTCAGGAACTCGGCGACCGTCTTCCGGGCATCTTCGTAAAGCGAGGTGGCCACTTCGCTCAGGGAATGCACCCCGCGATGGACGTTGGCATTCTGGGTCTCGTAATACGCAGTGTCCGCACGGATCACCGCGTTCGGCTTCTGGGTCGTTGCCGCATTGTCGAGGTAGACCAGCGGCTTGCCGTGGATCAACTGGCCGAGGATCGGAAAGTCGTTGCGGGCGAGCTCCATTTGATGCTTCAGATCGAGCGTTTTTTTGGCTTGGATCCAGGTGGCCATCTCAGGCTGCTCCGGTTCTGGCGAGGAAGGTGGCGATCCGCTCCTGCCACCTCGACTGGATCAGTGCTGACGGGATGAGTGCGAGGAAGGCCCCGGTAAAGCCCTGAATGAGGAGGCGGCGCCCTTCATCGGGGTCGATCCCGCGTGTCTTGAGATAGAAGAGTGCGTCACGATCGAGCGTTCCCGACTTCGAACCATGGGTGCAGCGCACCTCGTCCGTCCCGATCTCGAGTTCGGGCCGGCTCATGGCGCACGCACTCGGGTCGAGGAGGAGGTGGTGGTTGTCCTGGAGGGCCGAGCTGCCTGCGGCCCTCGGCTGGATGTGGACGCGACCACCATAGATGGCCGTCGCGTGGGCGCCCACCACCGAGCGGGCGCGCTGTTCGCTTCGGGTCTTCGGAGTGGCGTGGATGACCTGGGCCTCGCGATCGCGATGCTCGCGCGGACCGAGGAGTGACAGCGATTCCACCTGCGCCTCGGCTTGGATTCCCTCGAGCCGGATCTCGATCTCGTGGCGGAGGAGGGGACCGACTCCGTCGAACTGGAATGAACGGTAGGTACTGCCTTCTTCAAGGCTGACCGCGGTGAAACTCACTGGGCGGACGCCAGGGTCTCCTAGTGGTTCGACATAGTGCGTGAGTTGGGCATGGTGGGCAAGGTGGATCTCGGTGACACTATTCACCACGCGGGGCGGCCGGCTGGATGCCTTCCCGGTGTCCTCCGGAATCCCCTTCCAGTCCTGCCGCTCGATGACCTCGCAACTGGAGCCTGCGCCCAGGAGAATCAGGACGCGCGGGAAGGCCGGTTCCGGAGCCGTGCCCCGGCCGAGGATGATCTCGATCGGGTTTTTTAGGCGTGCGCCCTCCGGGATGAAAAGGAACACGCCATCCACGAAGGCTTGGGCATTGAGGGCCGTGAGGAGCCGGGCCTCGGGCCGGGCCATCCGCCCGAACCAGCCCGTGAGGAGTCCGGGGTTTTTGGCATACGCCTCTGAAAGGGAGCCTAGCTGCGGGGTCCCGCGGGCGCCAACTGCCTCCCATCCCCTGGCACTGCTCTGGATGCGCGGTGCCGGACCGGGGTTCGTGGGCTCGGTCTGGAAGGCCTTCTGACGGGTATATCTCCAGCTTTCGTCGGGTACGGGGGGCGCGACCAGGGAGGTTCTTGTCCTGGCGGCCGCATGAATCCCATCGAGCCAGGTTTCCCAGCTCTCCGGATTTTCTGGAGATGCGCCAGTCGCCAGGGCGTGCATCATCAGGCCTCCCGGGCTTTGGCGAGCCAGTCGTATCCGCGTCGCTCAAGCGTCCGCGCGAGCTCCGCGTCCCCGGACTGGACGATGCGTCCGTTCACGAGGACATGGACGCGATCGGGTTCGACGTGGTCAAGCAGCCGCTGGTAGTGCGTCACGACGAGAAAGCTCCGGGTCCCATCGCGCAGGGCATTG